>CAMSXY010000080.1 GCA_947065955.1 uncultured Caryophanales bacterium
TATCATATTTTTAAAATGCACTTTTTATTGTATCTACTTTATGGGGTGCATTTCACAATTATACATTTTTTTGAAACCTTTCCATACGGCTTTCCATTCTTTCTTTCCCTAACAGATTCATAATATCGTATAAATCAGGGGTCATAGATTTCGTTGTTAACAAAACACGAAGTACCATACTAACATCCCCTACATGCCCTTTATAAAGTTCTGGGTTTTCCTTATACATTTTAACTTCTTTTGCATAGCCAAAATATTCCGATAAATCTTTTAATTTTGAAAACCACTCCTCTTTTGTATCTGAAGGATTATAGTAATTTTCAAAATAATAAGAACTTATCTTTAAAATCTCGTCCTTTGAATCAATAATGCCCCATTCATACTGTAAGGGTTCGCTTTCAAATAACTCATCGAACATATACCAAATTTGTTCTTTTACTTCACTCATTTTAGAAAGATCTTTTCTTGGCTTTTTTTGTTCACGTTCAATATTAAAAATAGCGATTGCATATTCTTTATATTTCTTTAAAAGCTCACACAACTTTAGATCATATTGAGATGCATAAGACAAAGCCAAATCATAAACTTCCGAAGCTTTTAGTCGACTTAAATAATTTTTAGAAATATTTAAGAGTTTCTCCATATCGAAAAGAGAACCACTTGAACTAATCTTTTTAAAATCTAAGGAAAAATCATCTATGCTAGCATTTTTATTTTGTTCGTACCATGCCTCAAAATTAGAATTAGCTACCGTTATAAGATATAGTAAAATAGCCTGTATAGGAATTCCTTGTTCATGATAAAAACTAACAGCCATTTCTGGATCTTTTCGCTTACTAAGTTTTCTTCTTTTTCCATCTTCTTCTTTCATTAAAGGAGATATATGGGCATACTTGGGAACTTTAAATCCCAAAATAGAAAATAATTGTATATGAATAGGTACACTAGATAACCATTCGTCTCCACGAATAACATGCGTTGTTCGCATTAAATGATCATCCACTGCATGCGCAAAATGATAAGTAGGGAGCCCATCACCTTTTAAGATAACAATGTCTAAATCGTTTTCAGGTAGTTCTAGTTCTCCCTTAATAAGATCTTTAAAATGAATTTTTTTCTCAAAATTTCCAGGAGACTTTAAACGAATAACATAAGGATCTCCCTTTTTAATACGAGAAATTGCCTCCTCTTTTGAAAACTCTCTATAAAAAGCGTATTTACCATAATAACCAATTCTTTCATGATTTTTTTCTTGTTTTTTTCGAATCTCTTCTAACTCTTCTTCTTTACAAAAACAAGGATAAGCAAGTCCTTCTTCTACCAATCGTTTTATATAAGTATGATAAATTTCTCTTCTAGCACTTTGAATATAAGGTCCATACTGTCCTTTCCACTCGGTTTCAGAAACCATTCCCTCATCAAATGTAATTCCATAATTAGAAAGATCTTGAATAATCATGGAAACTCCATTTTCAATACTTCTTTTCCCATCTGTATCTTCTATACGAAGGTAAAAAATTCCATCGGTTTGTCTTGCCATCTTTCGTTCAATAAAAGACGCAAATAAAGCCCCCATATGAACAAATCCCGTAGGACTTGGAGCATAACGGGAAACAATAGCTCCCTCTTTTATATTTCTTTCTGGATACATTTTTTCATAATCTTCTGGAGTTTTATCAATATTTGGAAATAAAATATCTGCCATTTCTTTATTCGTCATGTTTTCATCCTTTCGTCTTTATATTTATTATCATACCACAGTTTATTTTCCTTTTCAATGTGTAAAATTTACTATCCTATAAACCCTATACTGAATTCAATTTTCTATCACTATAAAAATATTTCGTAAAAGGACATTTCCGTTTTTTAGATTTTAATCGCACTTGCAAAAACATATTAAAAGCAAAGGAGAACGTAAAAAAAGCAGATAAGTAGATGGTATATTGAGCCATATCTTCTAAGGCATCCCCATAACCATTTTTAATAATCTCTACTAAAATTTGACTAAGAATTTGTAACACTGACATCTCCACAAAAAGTAATTTCCTAGATTCCATCTGTAACCCCAATTCCATTTAAAATAGAACTAAAAATATCTATGAAAAAAGACTATTACTGTATCTTATGAGAAATAATTTAGGATAATAAAATATTAAAAATCAAAAGGCGTGTTCTTTAAAACAATAATATAAAAATTAGATATAATTTTAGTCAATCTTTTCCAATTTATGGATTTTTTTTCAAAAAAATAGTACAATAAGCAAAAAAAAGGTGGCAAGTATCTATGAGAGAATATTTCGAAGAGTCTATCCATAAAGGAGTAACCCTAAAAATCACTACAAAGAAAAGTAAAACTATGCTTGTCATAGTAAAAGAGTATTCTATAGATAAGCTTTATTATATATTTAAAAAGAATAATCAATTATCCCAAATTTCCATCGTAAATATTGACCGTGTAGAGTTTGAAAAACAAGAAGATGAAATTTCATTTAGAATGAAAAAATTAGGACTATCCTCTGCTATAAAAAAATATCTTCTTTACTACAAAAACTGTATAGAAATGCTAGAATCCAAATCGAATTTCAATTTTAAAGAAACAATGTTTCAAGACATGTTTGATTCACTTTATAAACAAAGCCCAGATAACCTTTTTATAAGATATCTAAAAAATCAAAAAGAAAACAAAAACACCTTTTCAAACGACAAAATCTTTTTATTAAATAATTCAAACTTATCCCAAAGAACCGCCATTAGAAATGCTTTAAATAGCGATATATCTATTATTCAAGGCCCTCCTGGTACAGGTAAAACAACTACTATTTTAAGCCTTCTTGCAAATTTCATAATGGATGGTAAAAACGTTGTTGTCGTATCCAAAAACAATTCTGCAGTTGATAATATAATAGAAGAATTTGAAAAAACCTCCCTTCCCAAATTCTTTTTAAGATTTGGGCGTAATGAGGATTTTATGATCCCCTTACAAAAAGAAATTTCTACTAAACTAAAAGAACTGAGAGAAAGTCTTAACAAAATTCCAAATGCTATTAAAGATTTCGAAAAACTCAACTCACTTCAAAAGCAATTAGAAAATTTAGAAATACAAATTGATGAACTCATGAGTATTAAAAATTTAATAGTAGATCTTAAAACACAAAAAAAATTCATGGATAAAGAACAAGAATTATATAATTTTAAAGAACTTTTAACAGAAAGTGAAATGAAAATTATCAGTGAAAAAAATGCCACTAAAAATAAATTAGCAAAACTTTTTTTCTACTCTAAAAAACATAACTTTAATGTTTTCCAAAAACTAATCGTAAAGTATTATTATTGTATTAAAGAGGGAAACATCAACGAAAAATTTTATGCCATTTCCCAGCTTTTAAAAAGTGTATATCTAAAAAAGGAAATCGTAGATAAGGAAACTCTTTTACTTAAAAAGAAGCTAGAAGAAAAACAAAAAGAAGTCAAAATACTCTACCAAGAATATATAGAAATCTGTATGAAAACATTTGAATATTATTTAAAAGTAAAAATATCCTCTGGATTAGAAAAAACTAAAAGTGAAGATATATTAGACCTAGCATTCAATGTTTATCCTTTAATTTTAACAACTGCAGATGCTTTCTTGTCCAATTTTAAAACACAAATAAAAAAGAACGAGAAAATCGATGTTATCATCATCGATGAAGCATCCCAATGCGATATTCTTACAGGACTTCCCCTACTCTATATGGCAAAAAAACTCATTGTTGTTGGAGATGAAAAACAACTAAGCGCAATTACCAATCTTTCGATTGAAACAAATATTCCTCAGGAATATAAATATAATAACAACACTTTTTTAAATAGTATCAAAAAAGTCTTTGCCCCTTTAGAACAAACCTTAGAAGAACACTATAGATGTGATTACAATATCATTAACTTTTGTAATAAATTCTACTATGATAATCGGTTAAAAATATATACAGAAGCAACCCCCTCCTCTATCCAAATCATTAATGCAGATAAATATAAAGGAGCGGATAGTCGAAACGGTTCTTTTTATAATAATAGAGAATGTTTAACCATTGAAAATATTATAAACAAAAAAGAAGATTACTTCGTTATTACTCCCTTTAAAGAACAGGGAATCGAATTAAAACATAGATTGGAAGAAAAACGTGCTGGAACAATACACACATTTCAAGGAAAAGGAGCTAAAAAGGTTTATTTTTCTACCGTTTTAAACGACTTACCTGCCTGTAATAATCACATTAAAGGAAAACATAATTTATTTACGAAAGAACTTGTAAATGTGGCCGTTTCTAGAGCAAAACAAAAATTTGTTTTAGTCACCGATAAAAAATATTTTCAAAAAAACAGTATGCTTGTAACCGAAATAAATCATTTAATAGATTATATTAAAATCTATGGAGAAAAAATAGACGATGAAACTTCTTGTTGGTACGACTACCTCTACAAAAATATTCCTTACTATAAAAAAACAAAACTATATGATAATGAATACGAAGAAACTACACACATTTCTATCAATAGGATCTTAGAAAACACCCCCTATAAATGCCATGCAAAGGTATTTTTGACCGAATTAATTTTGAATGAAACCTTTTTAAATAACAATCCTCAAATAAAAAAATATATCCGAAATGGAGCCCATGCTGACTTTTCTATTTTTGACATGCGAACAGGAAAATTAAAAGTTGTGATAGAACTTGATGGAAAAGATCATGACAAGGAAATTCAAAAAATAAAAGATCACTATAAGGACGAAGCTTTTAAAGCAATCTTTATCCCCGTTATAAGAATTAAATCCAAAAAAGACATAAACGACGAAAAATTTATAAAAGAATTAAAAAATTATATTGAAATAAATAAGAAATAAAAAGCATATTTTTTATTTTCTAAAATTAAAAAACACCAAGTTATATCCAAAAATCAAATAAAACATGGTTGTTTGAAAAAGATTAAATTTATCAAACTAAATATTTTTATCCTTTATAGTAAATTCTAAACACCCCATAAATATATTTTTGAAACATGAAAAAATTCATAATTTCTATATTATGAACTTTTTTCATCTAATCAAACTTAAATGTTTAGGAAATTCCAACCATCCTACAAGAGACTAAAGGAGCCTAAAACTGCCACCTTATAAAAATTGTGATTTTTATTTCTTTTTTTCTTTTTTATTCTTGCTCCACCAAGTACCTGCTAGCGAACAGCTTCCACCCATACATATAAAAATCAACATAATTATCCAAAATTCCATAATTCACCTCCAAAACTTTTTTCAGATTTTATCCATAATGAATATTATAATAAAACATAGAATAAGCGCTATTACGCCCACTAAAAATGCAAATAAAATTTTCTGATACATTCTTTTTCCTATTTCTTGTTGTGCTTCTTCATAAGTTAATTGCTTCCCATCAACAAATGCTAGAATTTCTTTATAAGTTTGAATATTATTATTTTTTTTAAACCTTTCAATCAGTGTCGCTGTCGCAAAGGTTATTACCAAAAATAATAACCAAATAAGAATTCCAATAAAACCCTCAAGTTTAAACAATGGATAAGCACTAACTGTTAAAATCAACATTTCTGAAAGAAAAATACAACTCATTACATTAAATTCTTTAATTTTTTCTTTATCAATGATCTTTTTCATCTCCTCAGATCGGAAGAGCGTCGTGTAGGGAAAGAGTGTTCATCCTTGTG
>CAMSXY010000081.1 GCA_947065955.1 uncultured Caryophanales bacterium
TGGGTGACTGGGTTCAGACGTGTGCTCTTCCGATCTGAATATGGAACCTATGGGTTTTTTTGACTATGTCAATTTACAAAAAAATGCTTATTGTGTTTTATCCGATAGTGGTACTATCCCAGAAGAATCAGCTGTTTTAAATTTTCCAGGAGTTTCTATGCGAAATAGTACAGAACGTCCTGAAGCCCTTGATGCAGGAAGTATTGTTCTTGGAAGTGTAAGAGAGGACGATTTATTAAGAGCTATTGAGATTGCTTTGCATTCTCATGTTGAAAATAGAGAAAATCCTGTTAAAGATTATAGAGATACCAATGTATCTTTAAAAGTTATTAATATTATTCAAAGTTATTACAATATTATTAATGAAAGAACTTGGAAAAAGTAATGATTGGCAAAAAAAATGAAAAACAAACGTTATGATTGGGTAGATGTTTTAAAATTTTTAGGAATTTTTTATATTTTTGTAGGCCATTTTGGTTGGAATAGTGGGAAATTTTATTATTTTGTTTTTCAATTCCACGTTCCTTTGTTTTTCTTTGCATCTGGTTTTTTCTTCAAACAAGAAAAAAAATTTAAAAAATTTGCTTGGGAAAAGTTTATAAGTATTATGATACCTTATTTTGTCTTCAGCTTTATCCGTTTGTTTCTTATTGCAATTAATAATTCTTATAGTATGGGAACTTGTTTAGATTGGTCTATTAGTATAGTAAAAGGGATTCGAAATACCCTTCCTGCTGGTGGAATTTGGTTTTTGCCCTGTTTATATTTAACACAACTTTTTTATTTTATTTTGATAAAATTATTTAAAAAGAAAAAATTTGTTTTTGTAGTTTCCCTTATTTTATATTATTTTGCCCTCTATGGATTAAAAAATAATCCACTTGTTTTACCATCTATGTTTTGGAATTTTGATACAGCCCTTTTGTATTTAGTTTATTTTACAATAGGGAATATCACTTTTGTTTGGTTAAAAAAATTGGATTATCAAAAATTAAAAATAAATCAAAAAATTATTTTCCTTAGTTTTTGTATCTTTTTCTTTTCTTTTTCTATCCTTTTTTTCTTTAAAGGAAGGTTGTATTTTGGAGGCTTTTTGTGGCATCCTTTGCGTTATACATTTGATTTGTTTGCAACTCTTATTTTAATTTTTTCTAATTGTTTACTAGCTTACTTTTTGAAAAACGTTGAGAATTTTAAAAAAATAAGACAAAATACTCTTTTATTATGTTGTAATGAAGCAACTATTCGTCTTTTATTTACCAATTTCTTTTTATTTTTAAATATAGAAATTCAATTATCCACACCACTGATTACTTTGCTATATGCTTACTTAATGCTAGCATTTGGGGAGAAGTATATAGTATCTATAGGAACCAAAATAGTAGAAAAAGTTCAAAAATATTTTAAAAAAAATTCTCCACTATTTCAAAAAAAGAATATATTAAAACAAGAAAGATTGTGATTATTTATGGATTCAAAGATTGTTTTTTTAGGTTATTTTTGCGATAATAACCAAAAAAATATTTTGAGTAATGCAGATAACTTTGCTCAACTTGGTTATATGAACTGTTTTTCAAATTATAATTCGCTTTTTATCTCAACGCATAATTTTAAAGGAAAAAGGGAAAACTATAAAGAAAAGGTAAATGGGCAAGAAGTTTTATTTCTTGGATCAAAAAAACATTTTTCAAAGATTTCAAAATTTATAAATTTATATAAAACATTGAAAAAAATGGACGCAGAAATCATTGTCTACTATAATAATTTGTTTTTATATAATGCAGTTTGTTTTTTGCTATATCAATTTCATGGTAAAAAATATATTCCTATTTTAATTACGAATCCTTATGATATAAAAGGAATGGGAAAGTTAGCACAAATAAAATACTTTTTTCAAAAAAAAATATCTTCTCTTACATTGAAGAAAGCTTCTGGAATGATTAAAATAACCGATCATATGCAGTATCATCATAAAAACTCTATTGTTATTCATGGGGGAATAGATGAAAAGATTTTAAGGGAATATGCAAAACTTGTAAAAAGAAAAAAGGAAGAGTTTTTGATAACTTATACAGGCGCCTTATATTATCGCTACAATTTGGAAAAAATAATTCATGTAGTGAATCATTTGGAAGGTATAAAATTTCATATGTATGGAACGGGGGATCAAAAGGATAGCCTCATTTCTTTACAAAATGATCGAATAAAATATATGGGAAATATACCAAGAGAATCATTATTGCAAGTACAAAAGGATGCAGATATTTTAGTAGCATTATTAAATGTAGATGAACTAAGTAAAAACACGTTTCCTTCAAAAATATTTGAATATTTAGCAACTGGAAATGAAGTCATTGTGAGTGATTTAAAATCTCTTGAAGAACCCCTTAAAGAATTATGTCATGTGGTTCCTAAAATTACAGAAGAGGAAATTGAAAAAGCAATTTGTAGTATTTTAAAAGGAAATTACAAAAATGATGTGAGAAAAGCTCATGAAGTTTTAAAAAATTATACATGGGAAGCGAATAGTCTAAAAATTAAATTATTATTACAAGAGGTGCAGAATGAAAAAAATTTTTAAAAAATATGTAATTTTCCTATTATTAATTGCAAGCATTATTGATTTTAATATCTATATGCCAATTTCTGATAATAATATTTTAAAAATAACCGCTATTGAACTTTTTTTACCTATTATGATTGCTTATTATATCGTTTTATTTATAAGAAAAAAATTAGAGTTAAACGTTTTTTATAAGAAACTTTGTTTAAGTATTTTGCTTTTTTTCTTATGGTATGGCTTTATCTTTATTGCACGATTTTTAATGGGATATGAGTTTAAGCAAAGTTTATTAGCCATAAAGGTAAGTATTTTTCCTCTTATTCTTTTATTTTTCATTCATCGGCTTTCGATTCCTAAAGATCATTTAATAAAAAATTTACTTCTTTTTAACTTTGTTTTAAATGTAATACAGTGGGGAAATTGTACAAATTTTAGAATGTCAAATTTTCTTGGAAATATTATGGTTTATTTGACTTTAATTTGTATGCTTTTTCCAATCAATATTTATTATTTAGAACAAAAAGAAAGTAGTATTTTTTATAAAATTATTGGATTTTTTAATACATGTTCTGTTTTACTAATTCCTTTAATGGCTGGATCTAGAAGTTCCTTTTATATTTCCATGTGTATTTTCTTTATTCTCTTAATGTATACTTTGGCAACGCGAAAAATACAATCTCTTTTTCTATTAATTCTCAGTTTTTTAGTTTCTTTTGGAGGCAATTATTACTTTTTAAACCAAACAGGAGTAGTCAGTTATTCTCACAGAATATTACCAGGTTTTTTTGAACAAAGGTTAAATCCTGATGATAATTTAAATTCTTTTGATGATTTTGAGGAAATTATGGATCAAGAAAAAGACAAAAGCGATAATTTACGGGGGGAACTTGTTCAAAAATCATTAGAAAGTATTAAAAAATCAATGATTATTGGGGAAGGAATTATATATTTCCCTGTAGATACGGATTATGGGGTATCACTTCAATCGGCCCATAATTTTATTTTAGAGTATATAAATGCTTATGGTTTAATTGGATTTCTTCTATATGGGATAATTCATTTAATAATTATTTTCGAATTATGGAAAACGACCATTTTAAAGGGAAGTCTTATTTTTCTTATTTGTGCCTTTATTTCCACATTTGGACATTCTTTTGTACAGCCAACTTTATTAATTGTTCCTGTTGTTGTTTTATTTTTTTTCTTGTATTCTTTATTTTTAGTAAGAGAGGTGCCTTATGGAGAAAAATCCTAAAATTTTGATTGTTAGTCATAATCCTTTGTCAGATACCCAAAGTAATGGGAAGACCATAACCTCTCTTTTATCTTTTTGTCCAAAAGAATCTTTAGCACAACTTTATTTTACAATGGATACTCCTGACTTTACAATATGCGACCGTTTTTTTAGAATATCAGATTTAGATATTTTGAAGAACTTTTTTATGATAAAAAAGGATGTAGGAACTGTTATCACAAAAGAATATTCTAAAAAAATCAAAGGAGAAAAAGAACATTTACATCATAATTTTTTCTATTCTTTTATAAGAAAACTTTTTGTATCAAAAATTTCTATTATGACAACTCTTAGAGATTATATATGGAAAAATAGTGAATACTATAGTAAAAGTTTTGAAAAATGGTTGGAAGAAATAAATCCAGATATTATTTTCTTTCAAAGCAGTAATTGTTGTTTTGCTTTTGAATTTGTTTATGAAATTTGCAAGAAAAAAAATATTAAAGTGATTATGCAAACAACGGATGATTACTTGTCTTATAAAAAATTTGGTCTTTTTTTCAATCTAAACGTTTATAAGTTAAGAAAATGTTATCAAAAATTGAATCAAGAGACAATCCTTATTTTACCCATTAGTAAAAAAATGGAACTTTATTATCAAAAACATTTTCCTAATCAATATTATGTCGCCATGAATTCTGTTGTTCCAATGGAAGAGATAACATTTACACCTTTTAAAAATAATATTAAAATTTTATATGCTGGAAATTTAGGTCTTAATCGATTTCAGGTTCTTCATCTGCTAGCAAAAGCAATTGATTCGTTGAATCGAAAGGATATTTTTATAGAAATTTATTCTATTGAAAAACCAAATCAGAAAGTAATAGATCAATTAAACTTTTTTGATTGTTGTCGCTATTGTGGAAGTTTAGACAAGAATGCTTTATTAAAAAAGCGTGCTGAATCAGATATTTTATTACATGTTGAATCTTTTGATAAAAAAAATAGACATTTAACCCAATATTCTATCTCTACTAAGATTCCAGAACTTATGAATTCCAATAAACCTATTTTGGCAATAGGTCCAAAAGAGGTAGCCTCTATAGAGTATTTAAAGGATTGTCGTTGTGCCTATATTATAGATAGTAATCGTTTAGAAGAAATTACAAAGCAAATAAAAAAGTTTTTATCTATTTCAAATTTCCAGGAATATCTTGTAAATGCACACCATGCTGTAGCTGAAAATCACGATATTAAAAAAGTTCAATCTTTTGTTAGAAAGGTTATTTCTAATTATGAAAAGAAAAAGAACACTCTTTAATTTTTTATCAGATTTTGCTCCTCAACTTTTTATTGCAATACTAGGAATCTTTAAGATTAAAATTTTTTTAAATAACTGGGGAGAGGATACTCTTGGCTTATATCAACTTTACTCACAGTTTTTTTCTTATCTTACTATTGTAGAAATAGGTATTAGTAGTGGTATTCTTTATACTTTATATAAACCTACAGTTGAGAAAAATTATGAAGAATTGAAAAAAATATATAATGGTGCTCATTATTCCTTTAAAATTATAGGAGTTATAATAATTTGTTTAGGATTCATTTTATCTTTATTTATTAGTTTTTTTATTAAAAATAATACTTTTGATTTCTTTTTTCTTCAATTTACCTTTTTATTATACGTTTTAGCGAATTTATTTAATTATTTTTTTATGGCACAAAAGTTATTGTTTTATGCAAAAGAAAAAAATTATGTTCCAAATTTAATTTACCAAATAAGTACCATTTTAAAAAGTTTATTAGAAATTTTATTGGTTTTACTTCATTTTGAACTAATACATATTTTAATTTTAGGAATTATGATTGGAATTTTTTCGAATCTTGTTTTAGAGTTTTATT
>CAMSXY010000082.1 GCA_947065955.1 uncultured Caryophanales bacterium
AACTAGATCCACTTGTATAAGTTGGAACCTTATCTGTGCTAGTAAGTCCCCAGCCCACAAAGCTATATCCTTCCTTAGCAGGTTTAATAGTAGTGAGATTTAATAGGATATCCTCAATTTTCGTTTCATTCGGGATATTTCCTATTCCTCCATTTAAATTATACGTTACGGTATAAGCTTGAATCGTAATTTCATTACTTGCACTTTCTACTTTTGCCCCTGTTGTTACCTTTAACTGATAGACTCCTGAAGTCGTTGTTGTCAGTGTACTTGAAGTTTCTCCTGAAATTACTTTTCCATCCTTATACCAAGTATAGGTATATCCACTGGCTGTACTTACAGGATCTACCGTAGAAGTCAGTACATTCTTATTATCCACCACATTTTTTACAATCGTTACAATCGGTCTTGTTTTATCAATTCCACTGACTGTAAGATTATCTCCATATACATAATTATAACCATCATACACTCTCGTTTGAAATATACCATTTTCTTCAATTAAAACTTCAAAATCTTTTGTATCTGCTTTCAACCATACATTTCCATCCATACTGTATTCATATATATAGCTTTCTCCCTCAGGATAGGAAACTAAAACTTTTTTACTTATGGCATACTCCTCTTCTGTTAATACTTGCACAGTTGGCTTTTCTAAAACGTTTGTAGAAATCTCTAATTCATAAATCTCCGATTCACTATTTTCTAAAGCAATATTTGTCAATTTTATCTGAATTTTATATTTTTCCCCTTGTTCTAAGTTAGTAAAAATTTTTGTGGAAAGATTTTCTGTTAAAGTATCCCCACTAACCCAAGTTACGTTTTCAATATCTTCATTTTCTTTTATAATTCGATATTCATGTTTACTTATAAAGCTTTCCGCTTCTTCATAAGTTGTAAAAATTTTAATCGAATTCGTTGTTACCTCTGTAGTAACTCCAAGGATTTTAGGAGGAGTTAAATCAAGTAACTCACAATTTCCCTTTACAACTCTTAAATCCCCTTTTGTTCCAGAAGCACAAAAAACACCATTAGTTGCACCATCTATATAGATATCATCTTCTTTCATATCTACCGTTCCAGAAACAAAATAAGAAGAATTACTTAAAGATAAATCAGAAAGATTTAACTTTCCAGGGGCTTGGAAACCATGTTCTGCCTCATAATTTAAATAAGCATCAAAGATACTTAAAGAACTTGCTTTAAAAGCACCTTCCTTACTATTTTCTAAAATCCCACCTATAATAGGAACTGTAATAACGGCAATAATACCTAATATTACAATAACAGCTAAAAGTTCAATCAATGTAAATCCTTTTTTCTTCATCTTCTACACTTCCTTATGTTAAAATTAACATAAAAAATATCTAAAAAAAAGGATATCAATTTTTTTCTTCTTTCGTTTTTATTTCTTTTATAATAAGAAAAAAAAATTTTTTTATGAAGTTATTTTATAAATTCAATTTTCGTATTTTCAAGCACAAATAACAAAAAAATTCACAATGAAGTGAATTTTTATACTACTTTAAAATAGCCTTAATTCTTCGGATTCCAGCACTGCTAGCCTCCTCTTTTTTTATTACAAAACAACCAAGTTCGCTTGTATTTTTAACATGAGGTCCTCCACACAACTCCTTAGATACATCTCCAATACTATAAACGGTTACAATATCTGGATATTTTTCTATAAACATACATTCTGCACCCGAATTTATAGCATCTTCCTTTGACATTTCTTCCACAGTTATATCTAACCCAGCACCAATCCATTCATTAACCAAATTTTCCACTTTTTCTTTTTCTTCATCAGTTAATTTATGATCACAATTAAAATCAAAACGCATACGCTCTGAAGTAATATTACTTCCCCTTTGGTGAACATTTTCCCCAACAACGATCTTCAAAGCAGCATTCAAAAGATGAGTTGCTGTGTGATACTTCGTTTCAACCTCACTATTACCAGCAAGCCCCCCTTTAAATTTTCCAACAGAAGCCGTTCTAGAAAGTTCCTGATGCTGTTTAAATTTTTCCTGAAATCCATCCTGATCTACTGTTAAGCCACGTTCCGTAGCAAGTTCTAAAGTAAGTTCAATAGGAAAACCATAAGTATCATATAAATGAAAAGCAACTGTTGCATCTATTTCTTTTTGGTCTCGAGTAACTTTTTCAAATTCTCTTAATCCCTTTTCTAGCGTTCGATTAAACTTATTCTTTTCGTTTTTTAATACCTCTAAAATCGTACTTTCATTTTGTACCAATTCTTTATAATATGGTTGATATTTCTTTAATATCAAATGAGCAATTTCCTGCTCCCAATCACTATTTATATCAATGTTCAAATTTTTCGCATGACGAATTGCTCTTCGAATAAGCCTTCTTAAAATATAACCTTGATCCGTATTACTAGGTAAAATTCCAGAAGGATCTCCCGCAATGAAAATAGCAGTACGTATATGATCTGCGATAATGCGCATACTTTTCTTATTTTCTGCATAAGGCGTTTCTGAAATATCCACAATACAATCAATAACATCTTTCCAAATACTTGATAAATAATTATCATTTACGCCCTCTAAAATAGAAGTTACCCTTTCAACTCCCATACCTGTATCTACATTTTTCATAGGAAGACTTGTAATTTTTCCATTTTCATCTTTGTAATATTGCATAAATACATTATTCCAAATTTCTACCCAACGATCATCCTCTGGATCAAAAACTTCTGGAATAGGATCATCACTTCGAAAATAAAAAATTTCAGTATCTGGACCGCAAGGCCCTGTTGCTCCTGCAATCCAAAAATTATCTTCTCTTGTTCTAGCAATTCTTTCTTCCTTCAATCCTAAAGATACCCATTTTTGATAGCTTTCCTCATCAAATGCAATTTGATCATTTCCAGCAAATACTGTAACAGCAAGTCTTTCCAAAGGAATATGCAAACATTGTGTCAAAAATTCAAAACTCCATTCGATGCTTTCCTTTTTAAAATAATCTCCTAAACTCCAATTTCCTAACATCTCAAAATAGGTATGATGCGTGACATCTCCAACCTCTTCTAAATCCGTCGTTCGAATACATTTTTGGTAATCACATACCCTTTTCCCATAAGGATGAGCTTGTCCCATTAAATAGGGAATTAAAGGTTGCATTCCTGCCGTATTAAATAATACAGAAGGATCATTTTCAGGAACAACTGGAGCACTAGGGATTTGTTTATGTCCCTTACTTACAAAAAAAGAAATAAACATATCTTTTAAATTCATAATTCTACCTCCTCGATTATTTGAATCACTTTCTTTTTCAAAGCAGGAAGATCTTGATCATTCAAAATTTCAAAATCATATGCATCAAAATGATCCAAAGAAGTCTCTGTCTCATGTTTTTTTTGTTCTTCTGTTAAAAGATTTTCAGCTTGTGGCCTTTTAACAGAAATAACAATCGCATCTTTATAGTGCTCTTTCAGTGAAGTGACTTCTATTGGAAATCGAATATCACTAATTGTGATAATATCAAAAAATCTCTTATAAATAGAAAGATCCTCTAGCATTCTTTGAATGAAAAAAAGAGGATCTATTTCCTTCCGAATAATATCAGTTCCAAGATATTGCAAAAAATCTCTAGGTTTTGTTTCATCCATACCATCCCAATTACAGATTTTTTTCGCATACTCTTTTAAATAAAAAGCAATCGCTAAATCAGTAACTTTCAAATTGGAATATTTTTCCTGATAATATTCATGAATAAACTGAGCAATAGTATCTTTTCCACTTCTTGCTTTTCCAACCAATAAATAAAGTTTCATGAAATCACCTTTATTCTTTTTCCGTTTGTTGTCTAGCATTAAAATCAAGTAAATTATATTTATCTTCGAAAAACAAAAATACAAGTTTTAAAACTGCCATAATAGGCGTAGAAATTAACATTCCAATAATTCCAAAGAAATGCCCAAAAAACAAAAGTCCTAACATAATTGTAACAGGATGTAATTTAGTCGTTTTACTCATAATCAAAGGTTGAAAGAAATTTCCTTCAATAAATTGAATAACAAAAATAACAACAAATGTTAAAAGTCCTGTAGGAATTCCTTGGGAAAGACCAACAATTACAGCAGGAACTCCACCAATATAAGGACCTGCAAAAGGAATAACATTGGTAAGTCCACAGAAAAGACCAAAAAGAATAGGTGCTTTTAAACCAACTAAAGCAAAACCTAAAGAAGATACAACAAATACAAGTGTAGAATCAATTAAAGCTCCTTTGACAAAACTTCTAAGAGAGCTATTGGTTGCATCTAAAAGATATTTTGTATCTCTTTGAATTCTATTAGGAACAAAATCCATAATAGCATGTACATTATCAAAACTTACTAAGAAATAAAATCCAATAATTAAACCAACTAACAAATTTCCTATTCCAGAAAATAAAGCTGTTACAAAATCTACCACCATAGCAGGCAAACTTTGTGTTAAATTGGCTGCAAATACATTAATTTCTTTAAAGAATTCGTTTTTCATAGCATTGGCATCAAAATTTTCGATATGCCCAAGATTATCAAAGACTCCTTCTACCCATCCTTTTATAGTATCAAAAATGGATGGTAAAGAAGATACAAAATCATTTACCTGTTCTGATAGCATTGGGATAATAGAAGACAAAATAATAAATAAAATAAACAGGAAAATAGCATAAACAATTACAGTTCCAAAACTACGTTTGATCCCTTTTTGACTTAGTTTTGTAACAATAGGATCAAAAAGCCAAGCAATTAAAAGCCCAATAAAAAGTGGGGAAACAATCTTTAATACAGACTTCAAAAAAGGAATTACATTTAACTCTTTAACAAGTTTAATAACTGCATAACTCCCTAATATAAATAGTAAGACATAAACGAGATTTAGTACTTTTTTAGAAACAATTAAAACGTCATTAACCCTACTAGAATCTACTTCTTTATTTTCCTTTTTCAACATTTAGAAGCCTCCTATAAACTCATTAATTCTTGCTCTTTTTCTTTTAATAAATCTTCTACTATTTTATTATATTTTTGAATAAGTTCTTGTACCTCTTCCATTAAATCTTTACTATCATCCTCTGGAATTTCCAATTTTTTTATTTCTGTATTAGCATCCTGACGAACATTTCTAAGAGCAATTTTGCAATCTTCTGCCATACCCTTTACTTGTTTAACGTATTCTTTTCTTGTCTCCTCCGTTAAAATAGGAATATTTAAAATAATAACTTCCCCATTATTATTAGGTGTAAGACCAATATTGGATTCATAAATTCCTTTTTCAATGGCATTTAAACATCCACGATCAAATGGTTTTATCATAAGCTGTCTAGCTTCTGGAATAGAAATCGTCGCAAGTTGTTTTAAAGGCGTTTCTACGCCGTAATAAGAAACAATAACACCATCCAAAATAGCAGGATTAGCTCTCCCTGCTCGAATATTTGTAAATCTTTTTTTCATACTTTCTATAGAAGCATTCATTTTCCCCTCTACTTCTTTTAAAATTTCGTCCATACATTCACCTTCCTTAAAATATTATAATATAGATGTCCTAAAAATTCAATAAAGAAACAGACATATAAACAAATTTTTAAAAGAAATGTAAGTTAAATTTGAAAGTGCACAATTGTTGTGCAGTTAACTTTGTAATTCATA
>CAMSXY010000083.1 GCA_947065955.1 uncultured Caryophanales bacterium
GATAGACTTGGGTGACTGGAGTTCAGACGTGTGCTCTTCCGATCTCTAATTTTATAGAAAGGATTAAGGCCTAAATTATGCTAATTTAATTGGCAGCGGATTTTTAATCTTCGTTTTGCTAAATATTATTTAGAAAATAGTTTTATCTAACTAACAGATAATTCATTCTAATTTGGAATAAATTAAAAATTGAATATCAAGATAGATTACTTTCTGTTAGAATTTTATAAAAATGAGGACAATTGATTATTTTGAATTCTGAATTCATTAAAATATAACATATTTTTATAAAGATTCTTATAATATCTATTAATTTAATGCCTTATTAGCTATTCCAGATTATAAAAACTTTATTTATACGAGGAATGTTTCACGTGAAACATAAATGAAAGAAGGGGAATAAAATAACATGTTTCACGTGAAACATGAATAAAATACTAAAAAACGTATAAAAAAATTGAATTCTAAAGGAAAAAAGTATATATTATTAATGACACAACATTTATATTTGAAACAGGTCAGGATCGGAAGATAGCAGCCTTAAGAATCAATGAATGTGTGTGTCTTTTTTTGTAGGTGAAACATTATGAATTTTATGGAAGAGGCCTTAAAAGAGGCTAAAAAATCTTATCATCAGGGAGATGTCCCAGTTGGTGCAATAATTGTTAAAAATCAGAAGATTATTTCAAAAGGTCACAATAAAAAAGAAAAAATGCAAGTTGCAACACGCCATGCAGAAATGATCGCCATAGAAAAAGCTTGTAAAAAATTAAAAACCTGGCATTTAGACGATTGCATTTTATATGTTACTATGGAGCCTTGTTTAATGTGTGCAGGGGCGATTCTTCAATCCAGAATAAAAAAAATTGTTTATGCCGTTCCAAATGCAAAATTTGGATTCATAGAAAGTATAGAAAATATAATTGGTAATCCAAAAAACAATCATAATGCAATTATAGAAAAAGGAAATTTAGAAAATGAAATCAAGGAAATGTTAATAACTTTTTTCAGACAAAAAAGAAAATAAACGTTTTCTTTTATTTTGCAGAAATGCTATAATAAAAAATATGAGGTGATGCTATGTACCAAGCATTATATAGAAAATATCGACCAACCAATTTTAATGAAGTTTATGGACAAGAAGTTATTGTGAAAATTTTAAAAAATGCCATTGTAAATCATAAAATTACGCATGCCTACTTATTTTCTGGACCTAGAGGAACTGGAAAAACAAGTATTGCTAAAATTTTAGCAAAAACCTTAAATTGTTTTCAACTTAATGGAGTAGAGCCCTGTAATAATTGTGATTCGTGTATCCAAACCAATCGAAAGTCCAATGTCGATATTATTGAAATTGATGCAGCCTCTAATAATGGAGTCGATGAAATTCGTGAATTAAAGAGCAAAGTGAATTTAGTACCTTCTATTGGGAAATATAAAGTTTATATTATCGATGAAGTTCATATGTTAACAATTGGTGCCTTTAATGCTTTGCTGAAAACGCTAGAAGAACCTCCAGAACATGCGATTTTCATTTTAGCGACAACAGAGCCTCATAAAATCCCATTAACGATTTTATCTAGATGTCAGAAATTTGATTTCAAAAAAATTTCGGAGGATAAAATTGTAGAAAATTTGAAAAACATTTCTCAAAAAGAAGATATCCAAATAACTAAAGAAGCATTAAGGGAAATTGCTAGGATTTCAGATGGTGGAATGCGTGATTCGATTGGATTATTGGATGAGGCAATTGCCTATGCAGAAAATAATATAACAGTCGAAGATATCCACAGTATAAACGGAACTTTAACAAGCACAGATTTAAAATGTTTTATAGAACAAATATTATTAAATAATGTAACAGAAATATTAAATTTGATTGATCAATATGATCAAAATGGAAAAAATCTTACAAAATTAGTGGAAGAATTAATTGAATATTTGAAAAATTATTTGATTTATAAAACGGTTCCTAATTATTTCGAAGATAAAAGTTTTTTAGCGGATCAAGACTCTCTTTTTCAAAAAATTTCTAATCAAACTTTATATAATTATATTAAAGAGTTTAATGCTTCTTTAGTAGAAATGAAAATGACAAACAATAGTAAGCTAGTATTACAATTGACAGTTATTAAACTTTTAAATATGGAAAATATGGAAAATATGGAAAAAGATTATCAACCATTAGAAAATCATAATCCACAGCAAAAAAAAATAGTGGAGGAAAGTAAAAAAATTTCAAACTTAGAAGAGAAAAAAGATATATTAGATAATGAAAAAGAAATTAAATCTGTAAATAACGATGTTCCTTTTTCAAATAAAATTGAAAAATTAAAAGAGATTCGTATAAATAATACCTTAAGTGAATTTGATAAAAAGGAACTTTTAGCTGTAAAAGAAAAAATATTGAATATACATACTTTTATAGTAAATGAAAAGTATCGTGATGCAACCACTATTGTATTAGATGGTCAAATAAGAGCAGCTAGTAAGAAATATCTTATTTTTGTATATGAAAGTGATATGACAGCTGATTTATTTAATCAGAATATTACAATTATAGAAGAAATGTTAAAGGAAGCTTTGCAAAGTGAATATCGTGTAATTGCAGTAGATCTAAAAAAATGGGAAATTATTAAACAAGAATTTAATTCTAAAACAAAAAAGTATCCATTTATTCCAGAAGATAAGGAAAGTGCTATCTTTATGGAACCAAAAGATGAATTAACTAATTTATTTGGGAATATTGTAGAATATAAATAGAAAAGAGGAAATTAAATGAATATACAAGCTATGATGAAACAAGCGCAAAAACTTCAAAAAGAGATGATGGAGGAAAAAGATAAAATTGATCATAAAGAATTTACAGGCTCTTCTTCTCTTGTTAATATTGTTATGACGGGGGATAAGAAGGTTCAAAAAGTAAATATTTCTTTAGAGCAAATAGAAAAAGAGGATATTGAAGCATTAGAAGATATGATTATGGTTGCTTTTAATGATGCAATCCAACAAATTGATAAGGAAACCGAAGAAAAAATGTCTAAATATACACAAGGAATGCCAGGCTTATTCTAAGATGTACCCAAAATCAATTCAAAATTTAATTGAGTGTTTCCGTAAATTTCCAGGAATTGGTGAAAAAACAGCTGAACGTTTAGCCCTTGCTTCCTTAGAAATGGAAAAGGATACAATTGATTTATTTGCTCAATCTTTGATAGATAGTCATATAAAAATCAAAAGATGTAAAGTTTGTAATCACTTAACAGAATCTGATATCTGTTCCATTTGTTCTAATGAAAATAGGGATCAAAAAGTTATTTGCGTTGTAGAGGAACCTAAAAATGTTATACTATTTGAGAAGGTTGGAAGCTATAACGGTGTCTATCACGTTTTGGAAGGACTTATTTCACCATTGGACGGTATTGGGCCTGATGATATCCAGATAAAATCTCTTGTTAAAAGAGTTCAAGAAAAAAATATCAAAGAAGTTATTATTGCGGTAAAGCCGAGTATTGAAGGAGAGACAACAACACTTTATATATCAAAACTGCTTAAAGATCAAAAGGTTGTTGTTTCTAAAATTGCCCATGGAATTCCTTTAGGATCTGATATGGATTATGTCGATTTTTTAACATTAGAACTTGCTTTATCCGAACGAAAAAATATATCGGATTAAATTTAAAAATCATCATATAATGAACTATAGGAGGATTTATGTTAAAAAAAATATTTGGAATTTTAAAAAAAATTATAATGAGTGCATTTTTGATTTACGGATATAATTTGATCGCCTCTCCTTTAAATTTAGTTGTTCCTATTAATCTTATTACGGTTTTTAGTGTTTCTTTTTTTGGTTTTCCCGCTTTGTTATCGTTTATTGTTATATTATTTTTTATTTATTAAGAAGGTGAATTATGATAGAGAATTTTGAAAATATCCAACCAATTGCTTTTCGAATTGTAAAAAATGTTGTAAAGCAAAAAAAATTTTCACATGCTTATATTATTGAAACAAATGGATATAATCATTCTCTTGACTTTGCTTTTTTTATGGCTAAGGAATTTATTTGTGCTAATTTACATTTTTCAAAAGAAGAAGATCGAAAAAATCTTTATCAAAAAATCGATTCTTTTAATTATTTAGATTTAAAGTATGTTGAACCAGATGGACAATGGATTAAAAAGGAACAATTAGAGGAGTTGCAGAAAGAGTTTAATAAAAAACCTTTATTAAATAATAAGAAAATTTATATAATAAATCATGCTGATCGTTTAAATATTTCAGCTTCTAATTCCATATTAAAATTTTTAGAGGAGCCAGAAGAAGGAATTATAGCTATTTTAATTGTAGACAGTATATATCAGCTGTTGGAAACCATTTTATCAAGATGTCAAATTATTCGATTAGTAAATAAAAAAGAAATACTTAAAAAAAGCGAAATGGAAACTTTATTCGAGATATTTGACAAAAAAAATTTTCCGCAACAGGAAAATGATAATAAGAATTTTTTAGATCAAATTGAAAAAATTCTTTATTTTGTAAAAAAACTTGAAAATGAGAAAAAAAATATACTTTTAGATACGTATAAGTTATGGCACGATACTTTTCATGATAAAGAAAGTATCTCTTTTGCGTTTACAGTTTTGTTATTGTATTATAAAGACGTATTAAATTTTAAATGTGGCAGGGATCTAGAAGTTTTTAAAGAACAAGATAGTTTAGAAGAAATTTCTAAGAAAAACACCCTTTCTCAGGTTGTTGAAAAAATTAAGATTTTATTGAAATTAAAAAAGAGTTTAGATATAAATGCTAATAGCAATTTATTAATTGATCGATTGATTCTAGAGTTTGAGGAGGTGTAAGATGATTAAAAGTGTAGGTGTTGAATTTAAAGAAAAGGGACAAATTTTTTATTTTCCTATTGAACAATTTCAGCTGAAAAAAAATATAACTATTATTGTTGAAACGGAACAAGGAGTTCATTTTGGAAAAATAGTAAAAGAAACCTTTGAAGCAAACGAAAACGTTTTATCCTTTTCTGGAAAAATTCTTCGTATTGCTTCAAAAGATGATTATAAACAGTATCAAAAAAATATAGCAGATGCAAAAAAAGCTCTTTATTTAAGTCGTGAATTAGTAAAAAAGAATAATTTAAAAATGCAAATCATTGATGCTTACTTTACTTTTGACAGGGATAAATTACTTTTCCGTTTTCTTTCTGATAATCGAGTCGATTTTCGAACTTTGGTAAGAGATCTTGCTAGTGTTTATAAAACAAGAATTGAATTGAGACAAATAGGAGCTAGAGATAAGGCTAGAGAAGTGGGTGGCTGTGGCATGTGTGGAAATGCTTTATGCTGTTCTAAGTTTTTGAAAGATTTGGATTCTGTTTCTATTAATATGGCTAAAAATCAAAATTTATCTTTGAATCCTAACAAAATTAATGGAGTATGTGGTAGACTTCTTTGTTGCTTACGATATGAAGATGAATGTTATAAAGAATGCAATAAGTGTTTACCTTCTGTTGGACAAGTTGTGCAAACTGAAAATGGAAGTGGGAAAGTGATACAATTGAATGTTTTAAAAAAAAGTTAAGATCGGAAGAGCGTCGTGTAGGGAAAGAGTGTTCATCCTTGT
>CAMSXY010000084.1 GCA_947065955.1 uncultured Caryophanales bacterium
TTAATCTTACTTGTATTTTATACTTCACACCTTGCTCTAAACTAGAAAAGGTTTTCGTAGAAAGATTTTCGGTTAAACTATCTCCACTCACCCAGGTAACACTTTCTATATCTTCATTTTCTTTTGCAATTCGGTACTCGTGTTTTTTTATAAAACTTTCTTCCTCTAGATAACTGGTATAAAGTTTTATAGAATTAGTAGTTACTTCTGTTGTAACACTTATAATCAAAGGCGAGGTTTCATCTAATAAATCGCAAGTTCCCTCTACAATTTTCAAATTGTCACTTGTTCCACTCGCACAATAGACCTCATTACTTACATTTTCAACTTTAATCGAATCTTCTTTTCGATAAATTTGTCCTGTTTTAAAAGTACTTTTATTGGTTATATCCAAATCAAAAATACTTAGTTCGTCTTTTATTTCAAATCCATGTTCGGCCTCATAATTCGTATAGGCCTGAAAAAGCCTTAAGGTACTTGCTTTAAAAGCTCCAAGTCTACTTTCCTTAATTACACCATTTATCATAGGAATAGAAATAAGAGCAATAATCCCTAATATTACAATCACAGCTAATAATTCAATTAAGGTAAATCCTTTTTTCTTCATTCTCTACACTTCCTTTAGGTTCAATTTATCATAAATATCTCACCTTAAAAACAAAAAAAAAGACATAATCTTTCAATTTATGTCTTTTTTAATAAGAAATAAAGCAATATTTCTATACATTATAGTTTCTGTGAAAAAATTAAATACTAATTCTAAAATAGATTTTTAGATATTTTCTACACTACTTATACTTACAAATATCCCTTATCCCACATTTCTCACAAAAAGGATTTTGTGCCTTACAATAATAACGACCAAACAATACAAGTTGATGGTGTAAACGCGATAGAGAATACTTTTTAAATACCTTCATCAATTTTGTTTCAATTGTATAAGGATCATCGCCCATTTTCGCAAGCCCTAACCGAATACTTACCCGAGCTACATGCGTATCTACAGCTATACAATTTGTCTCATACAAATTACTTAAAACAACATTCGTAGTTTTTCTTCCAACACCGCTTAAACTTTCTAAATATACCCGATCATTAGGAACTTTTCCACCACAATCTGCTAACAAAGCCTGGGCAATCTTTATAATATTCTCAGCCTTTTTATTAAATGTTCCAATCGGTCTTATAATATTTTTAATATCTTCTATATCCGCATCTTTTAAAGATTTTAAAGTAGGATACTTAGAAAAAAGAATACGAGTTACTTCATTTACTCTTTTATCCGTTGTTTGTGCACTAAGCATTACAGCAAGTAAAAGTTCATAATCTTTATCATATAAAAGTTCACACTTCGGATCTTCAATTAACTCATCTAAAAAAGAAACAATTTTATTCGCTTTCATTTAACCAATCATACTCCAATAATTCTTCTTTAACAACATTTTTTGGAGCCTCTTTCTTAAACTCCCTTATTCGTATTCCCTTTTTACTCCAATCCGCTAATATCTTATCAATGTATCTAAGACTTGTAACTTGATTTAAAATCGCTTCTTTTAAAGCCTCCTCTATCATTTCCTTGGAATATACCTCCATCCATTCACGAATTTTTTCATATTCTATAGGTGATAGAGTTCTACCAAATTCAACTTCAAAAGTATCAAAAATATTTTTATCCACTTCCTGACATTTTTTTTCTTTCATAATTAAAAAAGACAGTTTGTGATAAAATGGATCTATGTTTATAATCTCCGCCCTTTTTTCATTTTCCACTCTAGAATCAAGTGTAATAACTCCCTTTTCACAAAGAGAATTAATCAAAATAATAACTTCACTTGTTTCATAACCAAAAAATTGGGCAATTTTCTTTGGATTAAAATAAAGATCCGACTCATTCAAAAAAAAGATAAGTAAAAGAAGTTCTTTTTCATTTAGTTTTAACTCTTTATATTTTGTTAACAAAATTCCTGGAAAAGAATAGTTTTGTTTCAATAATAAAATGATTTTTTCATTCATTTCCATCACCAACTTTATTATAACGTATTTTTTTTAATTTGTATATCCTATTTTAGGAACAATAGAAATATCATACTTTTTATCTAAAACTTTTACAGTAATATATTGATTATGAACTGTATAAGAGTCAATCCATTTCTCATAAAGGTTTTTAAGTAAATCGGCATTTCCATTTTCTTCTAAAAACAAAAGTTGAATATCATCTGATAAATCAATTTCTTTCGAAAAATTCAATAAATAAACAAAATCACATTCGGAAAAATCTGTATTTTTTCCATCATTATAAATACAAAAATATTGATCCTTTACCTGCATACGAATTAAATCCTCTCTTCGATCTATTTTGAGAAAAGTATTTTTTAAAGAATTTTGAAATAACTGAGAAGATTTTCCAAAAATATTTATTTTTCGATCAAAAGTAGTATATACATCTACTATTTTATTAGCACCAAATAACTCCAAATTTTTTTTAAGAGATATAAAATTATGATAGTCAAACAAAAAAAGAACATGTTGATCATTTTGGCTAATCAAAAGACCTTTATTATCCGAATCGGATAAAAGAGTAATTCCGATCTCATCTTTCTTTAAATTTAAATAAATTTTTTCTAAAAAAACACCTTCGATTTTACTTTTATAAGAAAAAATACAAAAAAATACTAAAGAAACTAACAAAAAAAACCTTTTCATAAAAAAACACACCCTACTATAAAGTATGTTTCAAAAAAAGTTTTATTTCTTCTTTTTCGTTTTTCAATTGTCCATTTAAAATATTTTGCTCTAATATTTCAAAAACATCTTTTAAATAGAATCCAGCCTTTTTTTGATAAATTAAACAAATCTCAGAAGTAGAAATAGCAAGATCACTTCTTTTATGAATAGTTAAATTATTATAAGCTTTTAAAACATAAGATCGATCAATTTTTTTTATATCAGCTACTATTAAACAAAGAAAAAGATCATACCGATAAAGAACTATAGGAGAAAAAAGATCCAACTTCATTAAATCTTGAATTTTTTTCATATCTTTTCTTTCCTTCTTAGAAAAAGGATAATGAGAACTCATAGATAATTGACTATAAATCCCTATCAACTCTGTTACAACGATCTTTTCTTTAGGAAAGATTTCTAGAACATCAAAAAGATCACAATTTTTTAATAATTCTAGACCATAAGCTACATAAGAACTAGAAAAAATTTTATCAAGTTCCTGTTTTTTTCGAAAATAAGACAAAGATCTTATAAGATCACGATGTTTCAAAATAACTTGAAAAATTTCTAAATCCAACGTAAAATTTAAAGTCGTTGCAAAACGAATCGCTCTAAGCATTCGAAGAGAATCTTCCTTTAATTTTTTTTCTACATCCCCCACTACACGAACAACTCGATTTTCTAAATCCCTTTTCGCACCTAGTAAATCTATAAAATTTCCCTTAGAATCTATACAAAGTGTATTTATTATAAAATCTCTTCTTTTTAAATCCAATAATAAATCATCAACATATTGAATAATAGGAAATCGATGATTTTGATAAGTTTTTTCTTCCCGAAAAGTAGTGATTTCAAAGGAAAGTTGCTTATAAAACAAAATAATAGATCCATATCCTTGATTTTTTAAAGGTATATTTTGAAATATTTTGCTTAATTCTTCTGGTTTGGCAGAGGTACAAATATCAATATCAAAACTTTCTAAATGTAAGTAACGATCTCTTGGATACCCTCCTACTAAAAAAGCTTTGTAACCAAATGATTCAATTTTCAAAAGGATTTCAAGTGCAATATTATACATAATTCTATCAAAAAAAGGCTCTTAAGCCTTAATTTAATGCATCTTTTAATTTTGAACCAGCTTTAATTGTTACAGCAACTCTTGCAGGAATTTTAACAGTTTCACCAGTTCTTGGATTACGTCCAGTTTTAGCTTCTTTCTTTTTAGAAGCGAAAGTACAGAATCCTGTTAAAGTTACTTTACCTTCTTTTTTTAAACCTTCAATAACCCCGTTCATCATAGCCTCTAATGCACGAGTAGAATCAGCTTTTGTTAAACCTGTTTCCTCTGCGATAAAACTCACTAAATCATTTTTTGTCATAATTATTATACCTCCCATATATATAAGCTACTTTGCTTACAATCTAAGAATACCATCTTTTACAAGGAAATGCAATATTTTTTCTTTTTTTTTATTGTTTTTTTATGTAAAATGCCTTATACAAAAGAAAAAAACTTTCATATTTTATAGTAGGTGGTTTATATGGGAAGAAATAACTGGTGGAGATGCCGAGGAAAATGGTTTATTATCTTCTTTCTTTTCTCAACTTTATTTTTCTATCAATTACTTTTAACGTTCTTTTTTATAACAAGATTTAATTTATTTTTACTATTTATTTTTTGGATACTTATTTTACTTTCCATTTTTCGGATAATATGGTGAAATAAAGCGATCTGTTTTATACAAATAATCAATTTTTTCACTAATCTCATGACACATATCAAATTCGTTTTTTTTAAATTCAATCTTATCTGGAAGAGAAATTAAGATAAAAAAAAGTTTTCTTTCATCCTCGGAAAGCGGATAACTATTTTCATATCTTTTTAATATCTCACTAAAATCAAATTCTAAAAAGTGATTCCTATAAAGTTTATATAAATCAAAAATAGGAATATCAATTTTTGATTTATCCCAATTGATAAGATAAGAATTATGATTTCGAATAAAATGACTTAAATTTAAGTTATTATGTAAAACAACCATGCGTTGTTTTCTTTTTTCTTTTACCATAGTATACCAAACTTCTATTTCCTTTTTACAAAAATACAAAGAAGAGTAAACTTTACTAATATTTCTAACTAACAAATACTCACTAGGAGACATATAGACTTTGCTTTCAATTGTAGTGATAATATCGTCATAATAACTCCCTAAATAAAGAATATTATTTTCAATATCTTCATAGATCTTTTTATAATCGTCTTCATCTACTTCTCTATAGTGTGTCGTTTTATTGTGTAAAAGCGTAACCAAATCTACTAAATCCAATATCTTTTGTTCATCTGGCATAGAAATTTCTTCAATATATTCGGTTATTTCATAATTCTCATCATTAGAAGTAATAATCTTGGGATAATATCCAAAAGTTCTTGCGTTTAAATATTGATAAATGGGAGTATTATCGATTCTTTTTTCTTTTACGACATAAGAACCTTTTTCGGTTTCAACAACCATAACCTTTCCCATTTTTTGATAACGAAATGGCTTTAAATCATATTTCTTTAATACCTCTCGAACCTCTTTCATTTGCTTGGTATAATAAGTTTATCCCCAATCTTAATTTCTTTTAAATTATTATATTTTTCCAGTTCTTCACGAGCTATCGTATATTTTACCAAAATACTTTCAATAGTATCTTCCTCTCTTACAATATATACCTTGTAAGAAGCATAATTTTCCATTTTATCATCAAAACTATCAAAAATCGATTTTACTTCGGGAACGGTACTTTCAACAGATAAAGCCCCTTGTATATCCATTTTTCTATCCCTTTCTGTTTGTATTTCTCTTTTTTCTTCAAAAACAGATCGGAAGAGCGTCGTGTAGGGAAAGAGTGTTCATCCTGGTGTAGA
>CAMSXY010000085.1 GCA_947065955.1 uncultured Caryophanales bacterium
TAGTAAATCTTCTGGGTTGGTTAGTTTTAAATCGGCATGTCCTCCTTTAAATAATTCTTGAAAAGTTGTTTGGAAATTCTTTCGAATTGTTGAAAAAGTTTCTTCAAATTCTTTTTTCATAATTTCATCCATTTCTCGAATAATGTCTAAAAGAGTATTTTCTGCCTGTACTAAATCATCCCTTTGCGTCATTAAAAATTCGTATCTTTCTTTAACCTTATCGTATTCCTCTAAAGCAAATATATTGACATCTCCAAGTTCTTTTAGATTTCTTTTTAAATTACTTACTTTATTTCTAGCTACATTTTCCTCAAGTTGAAGTGGATAATTTTTAATAGCATACTCATAAGTAAGATTATACGTCTCATTCAACTGATTTAAAAGAGTATCTAATTTTACATCCGTTCGATTTTCTTCAATCTCTAGCTCTCGAAGTTCTTTATTTTTGGTTTGAAATTGACTATTTTCTTTTTTAGTTTCAAATTCTAGTTGTTCTAAAGATTCTTGAAAACATATTTTTTCTTTTCCTAACGTTTCTATCTTTGCTGTAAGATCATTTTTTCTAGAAACCGCATCGTAGTATTCTTTCAATATATTTTCTTCTTCTTTTGACAAAGTATCTTTTAAAATTTGATTTGTTCCATCAAGTTCTTCTTTTGTTGTTTGAAAAATTCCTTCTAAATGAATATAAGAATTTTCCTTTCCCTTTATAATCTCTTGTTTTTCAATTTGTTCTTTCTTTTGTAAATACAATTGATCTTCTAGGGATTTTAACTGATAATCAACCTCATTAATCTTATTTTCCCACTCTTTTATTTCTTCCGTTTTTTTCTTTTGTTCTTTAAGATAATTTTCTAATTCGTACTTTTCTGTTAATGTATTTCGACTTTTGGTAAGCGTTCCTCCTGTAATAGAACCTCCAATATTACAAAGTTCTCCTTCTAGGGTAACAACCCGATAGCGAAATTGGATTTTTTTACTAACAAGGTTTGCGGTTTTAATATCTTCTACAACAAGTACATTTCCTAGTTGATTTTCAATAATATTTCGGTAAATATTTTCACATTTTACTAAATCGGAGGCCACACTAATAATATGCGGTTTTATAGTTTCTAATGTCTCTTTATCGATTTTTCTTGATTTAATTAAAGAAATTGGAAAAAAGGTAGCTCTTCCAGCATGATTTTTTTTTAAATACTCGATTGCTTCTTCTGCACTTTTTTCATTTTCTACAATAAGATTATAACTGCTTGCACCAAGAACGGTTGTAATTGCATTTATATATTTATCTTCGCATTCGATAACTTTTCCAATAATATTATGAATTCCTGTTAATTTAGGATGATTCAAAATATCTCGAACTGCACTTGGAAGGGTACTATTATTTTCAATTTGTTCTTTTTGAATTTCTATTTTATTTTCTAAAATATTTTTTTCTCGAATATGCTTAGATAAATTTCTTTCGAATTCTTCACGAAGTTGTTTTTTTTCTTGAATTTGTTTTTCAATAATGGTTATTTTTTCTAAAGAAAATCCGTATTCGTTTTTTAAGTTCTCTATAGTTTTCTTTGCTGTTTCCATTTCATTTTGAAGTTGTAATTTTTTTTCTTGTAATTCAAGTAAATTAGCATGTAATTTAGCATCATCAACTTGGTATTTTTGACGTTCTAGAAGAATAGTTTTCTTACTATGAATATGTTCCACTGCTTCCGTTTGTTTTAAAAGTTCTATTTGAGCTTGTTTTAATTTTTCTTCTACTTCTTGAATGGAAGTTTTCAGTGTTTCTAATTTTGCTTCACTTGAGGAAGTAGAAGTTGTTAACTTTAACATTTCATCTTTTAAAATAGTAATTTGTTTTTTGGTTTGTTGGTATTTTTCATTTAAAGAATAAATGTCTTTTGCAATTAAAGCGATATCTAATTGTTCTAATTCTGCAGAAATTTGTTTATATAAAAGAGCTTGATCCCTTTGTTTTTTAAGAGGTTCTATTTGCATTTCAAGTTCCCCTATAATATCTTTTACACGATTCATATTTTCGTGTGTACGATCTAGTTTTCTTAGGGCTTCTTCTTTTCTTTTTTTATATTTTAAAACACAAGCAGCTTCTTCAAAAATGACTCTTCTCTCGGATGGTTTACTGGATAAAATTTCTTCAATTTTTCCTTGGGAAATAATATTAAAACTTTCTTTTGCGATCCCACTATCTAATAAAATATCTTGTACATCTTTCAATCGACATCTTTCGCCATTTAAATAATATTCATTACTTCCATCTTTATAGACTCTTCTTTTGATAGAAATTTCATTATAATCTAATTTTAAAAAATGATCGGAGTTGTCAAAAACAAGGGTTACTGTTGCGACATTTTGGGCATTTCTAGATTTACTTCCCGAAAAAATAACATCGGTCATATTTCCTTCCCCACGAAGGGATTTAACGGATTGTTCTCCTAAGACCCAACGTACAGCATCTACTACGTTACTTTTTCCGCTTCCATTGGGGCCTACCACTCCTGTAATACCATCTTTTAATTCTATTTGTATAAAATCGGCAAAAGATTTGAAACCTTGTGCTTTTATTTCTTTTAAATACATGTGATCACCTATTTCTATTTATTACTTAAAAAATCAGCCATTTCATTTATAAAACAATAGAATATTTCCTTTAGATAATATCGCCATTCCTTTGCTTTAGAAGGGGTATAGTTTTCCATATCCAATTGGGCTAGAAATGTTTGTTTTTCTACTTTTAAAAGAGTTACTTTTTGAAATTGTTCATATTTTTTTAATAATTCTTTATTTTCGCCATATATAATAATTTGTTTTTTTGTAATACGAAGACTGTCTGGAATAAAGGTTTTTTCATATTTTAAAATAGCTTCTTGGTGAACCAAAAGATAATCTACTTTTCTTTTAAAATGTTTTTTTAAATCCCGAATATCCACTTTTTTTCCTTTTTTCTTTTCTTTTTTTCCTTTTGAAAAAGCCACTTCTTGATCTAAAAAATCTGCTGTTAAAATATGCAAATTTTTTTCAATTTCTCTTTTCCATTCTTCTTCAAGCCCAACTCCTAAAACGGTTCCTTCGAAACTTTCAATTTTTCTTTTTAATTCTTTATTCATGGTCTTTTCCTAGAATGGTATTTACAATATAACTCGTACAAAGAAGTCCTGCTACTGCGGGTACAAAACTATTTGAGGAGATACCCTCACAAACTTTTTTAGAAACTTCCCTACTCGATACTACCATAACCTTTCCTTGTATATGTTCTTCCTTTACCATTTTTCTTAAAATACGGGCAATCGGATCTACGGAGGTTTTTCGAATGTCTATAATTTCAAAGGCTAATGGATCTTTTTTATTCCCTGTTCCCATGCAGGAAATAAAAGGGATTTTTCTCTTTGTACAAATACGAATGATTTCTTTTTTTACAGAAATCGTATCACAGGCATCGACAATATAATCTACTTTTTCTTGAAATAAAAGATCAATATTGTCCTTTGTTATAAATACTTTTTTCTTTTGAACTATACATTCTTCTGAAATATCTTGAATTCTTTTTTCAAATACATCTACTTTCGCTAGACCAATCGTGGAATTTAGGGCAATAATTTGACGGTTTATATTAGATTTTTCTATGTGATCTCCATCGATTAAAATAAAAGAACCAATTCCAGATCTCGCCAGGGACTCAACTACATAGCCTCCTACACCGCCAAGACCTAATACAAGAACTTTGGTGTTTTTTAAAACCTCTAAAGATTTTTCTCCTACTAAACTTTCTAACCTTGCCCATTTTTCCATACGATCACCAAAGACATTATATCATAAAAGAAAAGCAAAAAAAAGACCGAAAGATCGGCCGGTTTACGATAAAACCTAGTCTCCTAGGTGGGCATCACAAGACATGTTTTAGGATCCTCAAAACAGTTTGAGTTTTCAACACCACACATCTATTAGATTCCCGATGTCGTAATTTAGTAGGTTTTTCAAAAGAGAACCATATCTTTCAGTCATTTATAGTATACCACATTTTTAAAAATTTTAATACCCTTTTTTTAATTTTTATTTTTCGTTTTAAATAGTATTTTCTTTATAAAAAAAATTGTAGTAAAGTATCTTTGTTAATATTTTCCACACTTAAATCAAAATCCGCTTCTTCTTTTTTATCAACTAAAATTGCACCTGCTTTTTGTAGGTAATCCTTTAATTGACACTTAATCATACTTTCTTCTTTTAAATATTCTCTTAGTGTTTTTTCTAATGTTGTATTATTAGAAACGATTCTATCGGATGTACATAAATCTGTAAAGATAAACTTTATATGTTCGCTTTCTACAAGTAAAACGCCAAGGGAATGCTCTGCTTTTCCTTTTTCTATTTGATTGCCTTTAAATTTAACTAAAATATCATTAGGATCTACTATATAATTTTTCTTAAATTTTTCTTTATAGCCTTTGGCAAAAATAAAGTCATATGTAACAGAATCTACCTCGCGTGTAAAATTATTTACTTTTAAACTTATCATAGTTGGGTTTAACTTTTCATCTACATACATATATTCACAAGCTCCATTAGGAAAAGGGGCTGCTGTTACATCTCCTGAAAAAAGAATTTTTTCTCCTTTTTTATATTCTTCATTCCAACCAATGGTATATTCATCGGAAATTATTTTTAAATCCAGATCTACTCTTTTTTTATCAACATCAAACCAATGAATTCCTAAGATAATGCTTTCTTTTGAAAGTTGAATACTGGTTCCAAATGGAACATTTCCAATAAACTGTTTTTCCGATTGAGGTAATACTAAATCCATAAAAGTGTCTAAATAAATCTTTTTTCCCAAAACATTTTCTCTTAACTTTTCTAGAATTATAGAATTTAAAATTTCAGTAGCTTTCTTGGGATCATATAAACGATCTTTATATTCTTGTACAATCCATGTTTTTCCATTTCTTATTTTATATACTCTTTTTTGTGTATGTTGTTTTTTATAATTTAAATAATTAACTAATTTTATGGCTCGATAAATCCCTGCAGATAAAATTTTTTCTCTTAGAACTTTTTCAAAATTTTCTTCTTTTTCTTGTTTTTCGCACCAATTTGCGAAATTATCTAAATCGTTTTTTAAAAGAGGTTTATGATATTTTTTGCTTAAGTGAGAAAGTTTGTTAATTATTTTCTTTAATTCAAGAGAAGGAAATGTATCTTTACTAAAATTTAAATTAAACTCCTTAGGAGCTGTTTTTAACTCTAAAAAAAGAGGTTTATAACGATTAAATATCTGTGCGAGTACTTTTAAACCAAATTGCTCTTTATATTGGTTTAAAAGTAAAAGTGCTAAATTTTTATTGGATTTATTTATTTTAGCTAGCATTTCTTTGTTTTTGGTGATTAAAGTTTCATTTGTTAATTTAAAAATCATATAACGAAAAAACTCTTCTGGTTTTTCTGGAATGATGTTCCATGTATCATAGAAAAATACTTTTAATTCTTTATTATTTATTTCAAGAATATTTTGATTAT
>CAMSXY010000086.1 GCA_947065955.1 uncultured Caryophanales bacterium
AAATGGTAATCAAGATGAGATTATAAAATCTATTAATATTGTTAAAAATATTTTATCAAAATCAGGTTGTACAAACTATGAACAACTTTATAAAAAGATTAAATAATGAAAGGGGAATTTTGAATTGGACTATACGATCGATTATCAAAAACATGTAGAAATTATTAACGATATAAAAGAAGAACATGAAAAAGAAATAGAAAAATATATTGATGATCATGAAGAAGATGAACGTCAAATTGAACATCTTGAAAGTTCTATTAAAGAAATTAAAAAGATCGTTTTTGCAGGTGTTACAAGTGATATGAAGATTTCTTCTTTAAAGAGAATGTTACAGAATGTTTGAGGATTGCAATGAAAGAAGAATTAATTGAAAAGTTATCAGTATTTAAAGATTTCAAATTTTTTGAAGAAGATCATCATTATGAATTTAAAGGAAAAAGAGTTGGAATATCAGTTACTAGATTAATCGAAGAATATTGCAATGAATTTGATAGTCAGAATATCGCTGGTATGGTCACAGAAAAGAATTACAAAGAACAACAAAATATTTTGAATAATCCATTTAGCGATTATGAAGAAATTAAGTACGCAAAACAATTAAAAACACAAGTTACAGAAATTTTAAAAGAATGGGATTATAAAAATAAATTTGCTTGTTCAAAAGGTCATAATGGGCATAATTTCGCACAAAGTCTTTGGAGTAGAGAAAAATATATTGAAGAAGCTTTTGACGATTCTGAAGCATACATACATGCATTAGAAAAGATAAAAGGACAAGCTAGACAATTTTATGAAGATTATAAAGATACTTTAGAACATTTAGTGGATGAATTTGTAATTGGTAGTGAAGAATTTGATCTAGCGAGTGCTATCGATCATTTACTTATTAATAAGTTAACTAGAGGACTTGTATTGCTTGATTATAAAACAAATTCAATTTTAAAAGGTTATAACGACGAAGGAAAGAACAAGCGATATATAAAACCAATGAAAGTGCCACTTCAAAATATCGATGATATAACAATTGAACATTACTATATTCAATTATCGATTTATAAGTACTTACTAGAAAAATACGCAAATGTAGAAGTAGAAGAGATGTTTATTGTTTATTTTAGTGAAAACATCGACAACTACGAAATTATTGAAGTACCTTATTTAAAAAAAGAAGTAGAACTAATTTTAGAAAACAGGAGAGTGAAAAATATGAATAGTGTACCAATTTTATTAATTGGAAAAAGTGGCTCAGGTAAATCCACTAGTTTAAGAAATTTTACTAAAGATGAGGTTGCTGTAATTAACGTTTTAGGTAAACCATTACCATTTAAAAGTGATATTAAAGCACCAAAAATTGATGATTATGCAAACATCATAAATCAAATTAAATTGACAAAGAAAAATGTAATTGTTATTGATGATGCCAATTACTTGATTACAAACGAATTTATCGAAAAAACAAGTATTAAAGGATATGACAAATACAATGAAATGGCAAAAGGTTTCTTTGATTTAATTAATGCTATTAAAAATATTGATGGAGGAAAGACAGTTTATTTAATAATGCACGAGGATACTGATGACGATGGAAATATCAAACCTAAAACAATTGGAAAATTATTAGATGATAAAGTTAACATTCAAGGTATGTTCACGGTTTGCATTCGTTCTGTATTTGAAAATGGACAGTATATTTTTAAATTAAAAACAAATGGACAGGATTGTGTTAAAACACCTTTTGGAATGTTCAATCAAGATTCAATAGAAAATGATTTAAAAGCCTTTGATAAGGTTGTTAGGGAATATTACGAATTAGATAAAGTTGAAAATAAAGAAAGTGAGGAAAAATAATATGTTAAAAAAGCCACAAAATTATGATGAAATAGTAATCAACGAAGATTACGAAAAATTGGAACTAGGAGGTCATAAAGGAATTATAAAAAATGTTTATGAGTATACAAACGATAAGACAGGAAACGTTAGTTTGAAGGTAGAGGTGGATACCTCTTCTGATGATAAACAACCTAGTTATTTTCAACAACAATATGATAATAATGTATCAACTGATAGAAAATGGCCAACAGGAGCAATTAAATATGTCAGTTTAAAAGAAGAAGAAAATTGTGTAAAAATGCTTAAAATTTTTATAACAGCCGTTGAAAACTCAAACAACGGATTCAGTTATGACTGGAACAAAGATGAAAGCCAATTGATTGGAAAAAAAGTTGGTCTTGTATTCGGATTAGAAGAGTATCAAGATAGTGAAGGAAAAATAAAAACTGCCACAAAATTAAATCAATTTAGAAGCATTGATAAGATAGTAAACGTTTCAATACCAAGAGTAAAAATGTTGAATGGATCTACGATGGATTTTGATGACTACGAAGAATACAAAAATGATAATTCTACAACAGTTTTGACTGGTGATAAAATGGACAAGTTTATTGATGATAATTTGTTAGATTAGAAGGTGATTTTGTGGCTAAATATAGAACAGTCCATACATCTTTTTGGGATGATACAAAAGTTATAGATGAATTCACATCCGATGACAAATATTTATTTTTATATATATTAACAAATCAAAAAGCAAATCAAATTGGATGTTATGAGCTACCAATTTCACAAATTATGAGAGATACACGATTAAGTAAATCAAAAATTGAAAAAATTTTTCAAAAATTTGAGGAAAAATTGCAAGTTATTGTTTATGATTACGAAACAAAAGAGGTTTTTATAAAAAATTGGCATAAATATAATTGGTTAAATTCTGTTTTAACAAAAAAATGTATCGAAAAAGAATATGAAATGATAAAATCTGATTATTTAAAGGAGCTTATAAGCCCCTTATATGGGGCATACGTAAAAAAACAAGCCCCTACCAAGGAAGAAAAAGAAAAAGAAAAAGAAGAAGAAAATAAAAAGAAAAAGAATGAGGGAAAAGAAAAAGAAGAAGAAAATACAGAAGCCCCTTCTTCCTTCCCTCCCACACTCTCTGAAATTATTTCTTATGCTTCTAACGAAATGAAATTAGATAATCAAGATTATTGTGAAAAATTTTATAACCACTATTCTGGAATAGGCTGGGTCAATGGAACAGGACAAGAGATTATTGATTGGAAATCTGTGTTTAAGAATTGGATTAAAAAAGATAAAAAAGAAAAAGCAGATCAAGAAGAGACTATTCCTCAAGTAGGAAGTACGAAAGGGTTACAGGAATTGTAATGCAAATAATAAATGAGCAGAATAGATTAGAAATTGAAACAGAATATCTTGCATTGCTAATTAATAAGCCAGATTTACTTTCTATAGTTCAAATAAAAGAAGATTATTTATTAGATGCGAAAAATAAGATAATATTTCAATGCATAAAAGAATGTTTTGAAGAACATGAATGTTTAAATGTTATTGAAATTTATAAAAAACATAAAAATTTCGATATCGAATATTTTATTAACTTAGCAGAAAATACATTTTTTTGTAAACAAAGTTGGAAGGCACAACTGGAATTAGCAGAACAAAGTATTATCAAATTTTATAAAGAGGATGTTATTAAGAGATTAAATGAACGAAGAGAAAAAGGGCTTTGTGATTATGACGAATATGTACAGCAAATTAAAAAATTGGATGATATTGTTTTAACTAATAATTCGATTACATTAACTGAAAAAGAAATTGTAGATGGTATTAATGAACAACATGCCAAAATTAATTTTAATAATTTTGAAAAGTTAAATCAAACTTTAGAAATGGTACGAGGCGATTTCTTGATTATTGGTGCGACAACTGGTATGGGTAAATCAAGTTTTATGTTAAATCTAATGAATGATTTAATGACTGGATTTCAATGTATCTATTTCAATATGGAAATGAGTAAAAGCACAATTTATAAACGTATTGCTTCGATTAAAACTAATATACCGATTAATGATTTGAATAACCCAAAAAGTGAATATCAAAAAGAATTAATTAGTAAGGCTTTAAAAGAAATTGAAAAAGCTGGTTTAGTTGTAGAACATAAAGCGAATGATATTAAACAAGTTAAAACAACTTTGATGAAATTAAAGGATAAAGAACGTCACACAATTTTATTTATAGATCATTTGGGTTTAACAAGAGCAGACAGTCAAAAAAGTTTATATGAGCAAGCGACAGAAGTAGCAAAAGCCTTAAGACAAATGTGTCTAGAATATGATTGCACAGTTATTAGTGCAAGTCAGTTAAATAGGGAAGCTTATAAAGTTGATGATTTAAGCATTTCAATGTTAAAAGATTCTGGAGAATTAGAAAATAGTGCTAGCAAAGTTATATTACTTCAAAACAAAAGCGAAAAAGAAAATAAAACAAATATTGAAGATATGAGAATTAATATTGTTAAAAATCGTGATGGAAAGATTGGATATATAGATATGAAATACGATAAAACAAAACAAATTTTTAAGGAGGGAAAAGATTGGTAATCGAATGCGATACTAGGCAGCAAAAACAAAAACATATAACAGATTATTTTGATGAAAACGGAATTAAATATATCCGAAATAAACTTTATTGTGGAGATTATAAAAGAGTCGATAGCCCTAAAGTAATTATTGATACGAAAAAAGATCTAGTTGAAATCTCTGGAAATTTATGTTCTGTTTTAGAACATAATCGCATAAAACGGGAGATCACGAAAGCATGCGATATTGGTTGTGAAAGATTTGTATTTTTAATCGCAGATAATAAAATCGAAGATGTTTCACAAGTAGCTAATTGGAAAGTTCCGATTAAAAAAGACGGAAGTTTATATACAAAAGTAAGACCAGAAATTTTACAGAAAATAATGGAAACAATGCAAGAAAAATATGGTGTTGAGTTCATATTTTGTAAAAGGAAAAATATGGGGAAAAGAATTGTTGAATTGTTAGAAAATAACAAATAAAAAAAATAACAAATATTACATTTGCTATTTATGAGTTTTTAAAGTTTTAGTTAAAACTTTCCCGATTTCGGGATAAAATTTGTGTCCATTTTCATCTTGATACTCGTCAACAAGAACACGACGTTTGTTATAAATTAACATTTCGTCATCATATTTTTTACGAAATTTAGAACACTTAGAATATCCGTCTGGAATTATTCCATCGTAAATAATTACGAATTGAGTTTTAGCTTTTATTACTTTAGAACTTACGAATTTTAACATACAACACACCTCAAAAGATATTTTACATTTTAAAAAATTAAGTGTCAATAGAAAGCGAGAATTAAAAATGAGCAAAGAAAATTCTTTAGAAGGAATATTTAAATATGTAACAGACGATCAACTTTTAAGAGAAAACGGATTCATGTATGCAGAAATCAAGGAATTAAAACAAAAAATAGACTTTCTCACAAAAAGAGAAAACAAACTACAACAAATTGAGCAAATGTTCAAAAGTGGAATTGTAGATCTAGATGAATTGAGAAAGATTGTTTTAGAGAAGGAAG
>CAMSXY010000087.1 GCA_947065955.1 uncultured Caryophanales bacterium
GATATTGTTCATGTTTTAGAAGATGCTACTATGAAGGGGCTAGCGAGTAATAAGGAACTTATCAATATTTTACCAATTGATTTTTCGGTAGATGAGGGTGAAAGCGTAACGGATCCCAAAGGGCTTATTGGAGACTTTTTATACGCTCGTGCGATTATGGTAAGTGCACCTAAAAAAAATGTTTATTCGGTTATGACAATCCTTGATAGTATTGGGATAGAAGTTGTTGATGTTTCTTCTACTCCTATTGGAGATATTTATGCAATAAAAACAAAAGATTTAAATGAAAAGACGGGTTGTGTTGTCAATATTGGATGTGAAACAACTACAGTTTCTTTATATAACAAGGGAATTCCAGTAAAATCGACGGTTATTGGAATGGGTGGAAAAAGTATTGATAATGACTTATCTTATATTTATAAAATAGATTTAAGAACCGCTCGTAGATTGAAAGAAAAATTTGCTCTTGCGCATAAAAAATATGCGAGTATGAATGAATTTTATGAAATTGAAATTAGTGGGGAAGAACCTCTTAAAATTAATCAATTTGAAGCCTCTGAGATTTCCATGGAACGTATTTATGAAATTTTAGAGCTTGTGAAAAAAGAAATTCGTACGCTTACAACCCATAAGACAGAATATATTTTTATTACAGGTGGCGTTAGTAATATGGAGCATTTTGAATATGCGGTTTCGGATGTTTTAGGGGATTCTGTTAAAATTGGAAATGTAAAACTATTAGGAGTTCGTAACAATAAATATGTAACAGCAGTTGGAAACATTATTTATTATATAAATAAATTGAAATTAAAAGGAATTAATGATACAATGGTTAGTAGTGATGATGCTGAGGCAATTTCATCTATTAAAAAGAATGTTGTTAGCATATCAGGCGAATCCATGTTAGGAAAGGTATTTGGCTACTTTTTTGGCGAATAGAGGAGGAATTATATGTTTGGATTAGAGATGGATCAATTAGCAAAAATTAAGGTAATTGGTGTCGGCGGGGGTGGAAATAACGCCGTTAATAGAATGATTGAATCAGGAGTAAAAGGAGTAGACTTTATTGTTGCCAATACAGATTTACAAGTGTTAAATAACTCGCAAGCCCCTATTAAAATACAAATTGGAGAAGAACTTACCAATGGTCTTGGTGCTGGAGCTAACCCTGATATTGGAAGGGAAGCAGCCTTAGAATCCAAAGCAGAAATCGAAGCCGCTTTAGCAGGTGCAGACATGGTCTTTGTAACTTGTGGTATGGGAGGCGGAACAGGAACAGGTGCTGCTCCTGTTATTGCGGATATTGCCCAACAAATGGGAGCTTTAACCGTTGGAATTGTTACAAAACCCTTTTCTTTTGAAGGAAAAAAGAGAATGGAACAAGCTCTTGTCGGACTTGAAAATTTAAAAAAATCTGTGGATACCTTGATTGTTATTCCAAATGATAAATTAAGGGATATTATTGATAAGTCTACCCCTTTATTAGAGTCTTTTAAAGAAGTTGATAACGTTTTAAGACGTGGGGTACAATCCATTTCTGATTTGATTGCGGTTGCAGGACTTATCAACCTTGATTTCGCCGATGTTAAAGCTGTTATGGAAAAACGTGGAAATGCTTTAATTGGAATTGGGATTGGTGCTGGAGAAGATCGTGCTAAAGAAGCTGCTTTACAAGCTGTATCCAGTCCTCTTTTAGAAACGAGTATTGGTGGTGCAACCGATGCGATCATCAATGTTACGGGGGGGTCTAATTTAACTTTATTTGAAGTTGAAGAGGCAGCAGAAGTTATTCGTACATCTGCGAATACGGACATTAACACTATTTTTGGAGCTGTTATTAACGAAAATTTGAATGATGAAATTATTGTTACAGTAATTGCAACTGGTTTTGAAGATACAACGGAGCCTTATCATGCTTATTCAAAACGTTCTGAGGTAAAAAGGGATGACAATGATGACGACGATGATGATGTATCTATCATTCCAACCGTACTTAGAAAAAGAAGTTTTTAAGCATAGAAAGAGGTAATTTATGTTACTTTGTAAAGATGATACTTGGATAGATCAATATTTAAAACAATATGGCTATTCTTTGGAAAGACAAGAGGATCAGTTTTATGCTATCGATTCTCATGGACAGATTCATTTAAAAGTAGGCGAAAAAATAGAACTTTATGGCGGAATTTGTCCAATTGTGGTAGAATGTGTTCCTTACCAAAAAAAAACACAATTGAATATTTTAGTATATGAAATGAATAAAAAAACAAAAATTTCTATTTTTGAAGATTCTCTTTTACAAATTTCTATGCAAGATCAAACACATCGTATTGGAATGGATTTATCTTTAGATCATATAGAATTATTAGAGGGAAATTCCTTAGAAAATCGAACTTTAATTTATGAAAATAATCAATATTTAGAAGAAAATCCTCCTCATTTACAAGCACAATATATAGACTCTAGAATGATTTGTGGTGTTTTTCATAATTGCTTTTTCAATGAAAAAAATGAAAATGTAGAACAAAGATATGACTATATAGAAAATCAATTTTCTACACAAGAAAAAAAACAAATTTCTATTTCTGATTTGGAATCTCTTTCTTTTTTTGTTAGTTCTGTTCTTTCTAAGGATGAGAGTCTTTCTCTTTTCCGAGATATAGTAAAAGAGATTACCAATCTTTTTCCTAAAATAGAGGAGTATTTACAAGATACTTTTCCTATTTTTAAGGAACTTTATCAAAAAATTTATAGGAAACAAAAATAAAACGAAAAAACGACAAAATATGCATCGTTTTTTTTTTATAATGGAGTTGGTGATTGGATGAAAATTTATGTGGATGTTGTGTTGTTTTTAAATTTCGCATTTGATTTTCTCTTACTTTTAAGTGTTTCTTTTATTTTGAAAAGACGGGTTTCGATGGAAAGAATTTGTTTGGGCGCTTTTTTAGGAAGTTTAAGTGTTTTTTTTCTTTTTTTGCCACTTACTACTTTTTCTCTTTTTCTTGCTAAGGTGGGGATCAGTTTTTTAATGATTTTAGGAACTTTTTCTTTTCGAGATATTCGGTATTTTTTAAAGAATATGGTATTTTTGTACATTCATAGTTTTGTTTTAGGAGGATGTTTGTATGCCTTAAATGTTCAATTTTCTTACAAACAACAAGGTCTTGTATTTTTTCATAACGGTATGAGTATTAACGTTATTGTCTTGATTGCTTTATCTCCTATTATTTTGTATCTTTATTATAAACAGTTAAAAGATATGAAACAAAAATATGGTTATTATTATAAGACTAAAATTTTTATTTCTGGAGAAATGATTTCTTGTGTTGCTTTTTTAGATACTGGAAATCAACTTGTAGATCCTTATTTTGGGCGTCCTATTATTCTTATAAACCCAGGTTTCATAAAAAAAGAAGAGGAACATAAAATGATATTAGTACCTTATCAAACAATTACCAATAATGGTTTTTTACATTGTATTAAAGCTGATAAAATAGAAATTGAAAACCAAATCTATCATAATTTTTTTGTAGGTATTTTAACAGATCCCATTCGAATGAATGGGGTAGATTGTATTTTAAATAGTAAAATTTTTGATTAGAAAGGAAATGTCTATGTTGAAAAGATTCATTCGTTTTATTTTAAGTCTTTTTAAAGATGGGGGAGTTTATTATGTAGGAAGTGCAGATAAACTGCCAGAACCTTTGTCAAAAGAGGAAGAGATTTTTTATGTTACAAAGGCTATGGAGGGCGATGTTGATGCGAAAAATACTTTAATTGAACATAACCTTCGTTTAGTTGTTTTTCTATCTAAAAAATATGAAAATACTGGTTTAGATTTAGAAGATTTGGTAAGTATTGGAACGATTGGTTTAATTAAAGGCGTTAATACTTATAAATTGGATAAAAATATTAAACTAGCGACTTACGCATCGCGATGTATTGATAATGAAATTTTAATGTTTCTTCGTAAAAATAAAAAAAGAAAAGGGGAGGTTAGTTTTGAGGATAATTTAAGTTATGATGCAGAGGGAAATGAACTTAGACTGGAAGATATTTTAGGAACAGAAAGTGATCTTGTTACCAAGGGATTAGAAGAAGAAACGGAAAAAAGGTTGTTGTATGAAGAAATTAAAAAGTTGAACAGTCGTGATCAAAGAATCATGATTTTAAGATATGGTCTTTTTAATACGAAAGAGATGACCCAAAAGGATGTTGCGAAAATGCTTGGTATTAGTCAGTCTTATATTTCTAGAATCGAAAAAAAAGTCATTCATCGTCTGCAAGCCCTTGCTCGAAATTAACATCAAATTATTGATGTTTTTTTTATAAATTGTTGTGAAAAAAAAGAATTTTTGTTATAATTTTATAGAGGATAGGAGGCCGATTTATGAAAGAAAAAGGACAGGCTTTAGTGGAATTTATTTTAATACTTCCTGTTTTTATTTTTCTTTTATGTGGAGCTTTTGATCTTGGAAATATTTATGTAAAAAAGTATGATCTTGAAAATGAATTGGATACCATTCGAACTTTGTATAAGGAAAGTAGGGAAGAAATATCTTCTTATGCGACTTCAAAAGGATTTTTGGTATCTATTGATCAAAAAGAGCCTTATACTACTATTACACTTTCTAAGTTTGTCAAGATCAATACCCCAGGTCTTACCCAAGTACTTGGAAAAAATTATAAAATAGAAGTGGAACGAACTATTTATGAAAAATAAAGGACAGGTTCTTGTAGCTTTTTTACTTCTTTTACCCCTTCTTTTTTTTCTAATGGCTATGGTTGTAGATTTAGGAATGGAAGCTATACAATATAAAAAGATAAAAGGAACCGTTTTTGAAGTTCTTTCTTTTGCTTTAAAAGAAGAAGCTCCTTTACAAGAAGTTGAAAATCTTTTTTTAAAAAATGGTTTTTCAGAAAAAGATTTTGTAGTGAGGAAAGAAGAAGAAAAATATTATGTAAAAATTATTTTTTCACCAAAATCTTTTTTTGGGAAAATGTGGAGGAAAGACACAAAAGAGTCTTTAGAATATCTTGCTTATAAAAGAGAAGAACAAATTGTAATAAAGAGAATGGAGGAATAATGTGGCAATTAAACAAGCGAAAATTTTAACCGTTACTTCTGCAAAAGGTGGAACAGGAAAAACGACGACACTTTTAAATTTAGCGGGTGCTTTTCAAAAGTTGGGAAAGAAAGTTCTTATTATCGATTTGGATTTGTATGGAAGTGCGATTGCTACACATCTTTGTCTTCCAAATGAAAAAGATCTTTATAAAGTAGTTGAGGATATGGTGAATAATCGATTTGATTATATTGAAAATTATGTAGAAAAATATAATGAATTTATGGATGTACTTCCAGCACCTAAGGATCCTAGATATGCGAGTAAAATAAGTAGATCGGAAGAGCGTCGTGTAGGGAAAGAGTGTTCATCCTTGTGT
>CAMSXY010000088.1 GCA_947065955.1 uncultured Caryophanales bacterium
TTGGGATTTAAAACTTTTGAAAAATAAGGAATAGATGTACTAAAATATTCAATGGTATACTGAATATCAAAATTTCCGCAATATAAATAAAAAAGAAAAATTCCAATAAAAACCGTTATAACCAATATAAGACTTGTTCCATACATTTTAAAAAGCATATGAAAAAGCCACTTTTTATAAGAAATTCTTGTTAGTTCATTTTGAATAAAACCTGTTTTATAATGTCTATAAAATAAAAAGCAACAGGGAATAATGGCTAGAAGGGAACCTACAAAACCTAAAGAATGCATCACATTTGAGGAATCTAATTCACTAAAATAAACGGATAAAGTATCCATTTTTTCTGGTCTAGGATATTGAGTAGCATACTCTGGAATTTTGTTTACTATTGCATCATACTCTTTTTGTTCTTTTAAATCTTTTTGCATACGATTCCATACACCATACCCAAAAATACAAATTCCAACAAAAAGGGTTAAAAAGGTTACTTTATGCCTTTTTATAAAATCTATCATAACAACTCTTCTTTCTTAAGAAACTAATATAAAACTTTTTATTGGATACTACTATAAGAAGTGTTTCTTTTGATAAATTTCTAATCATTAAAAAAAACATTTTTACCCAAGATTCCATTTATTTTTTCATAGTTTTTTAAACATGCACTTACGGTATAAAACTTCTAAAATTGTATATTTTAAAAACTCTCTTATTTATAGTACTCATTTTTTTCATTTTAACATTTTAAAATCATTAAAACCACTCTTTTCGACTTTTTTTGACATTCAATTTTCGACAAAGTTCGACAAAAAAAGAAGATTTTTAAATCTTCTAAAATTGTATTTTTTCTTCTATATAAGAAAGGATTTCTTCTACTTTAATACTTTCTTGCTCCATGGTATCTCGAAATCGAACGGTTACTGTATTTTGATTCAGTGTATCTTCATCAATTGTAATACAAAATGGAGTTCCTATAATATCTTCTCTACGGTATCTTTTTCCAATATTTCCAGCGTCATCATAATGGACCATAAAATGCTTTTGTAGTGTTTGATAAATTTCTTTTGCTTTTTCACTATGATATTTTTTGACAAGTGGTAAAACAGCTACCTTATAAGGAGCTATAAAGGGATGCAATTGCATCACTTCCCTTTCTTCCCCATTTTCAAGAGTATCTATATGATAAGCATTACAAAGAAGAGCAAGAACCATACGGTCTGCACCAAGACTTGGCTCAATAACATAAGGAATATACTTTTCATTGGTTTCTGGATCCAAGTAATCCATATTTTGTTTCGATACTTCCTGATGACGCATTAAATCATAATTGGTACGACTTGCGATTCCCCAAAGTTCTCCAAAACCAAAGGGAAAAAGATATTCAAAATCTGTTGTAGCATTACTATAAAAAGAAAGCTCTTCTTTCTCGTGGTCACGAAGACGTAATTTTTTCTCATTGATTCCAAGAGAAAGTAAAAAGTTTTTACAGTATTCTTTCCAATAGTTAAACCACTCTAATTCGGTTCCTGGTTTACAAAAAAACTCCATTTCCATTTGTTCAAATTCTCTTGTTCGAAAAGTAAAGTTGCCTGGTGTAATTTCGTTTCGAAAACTCTTTCCAATTTGACAAATTCCAAAAGGTACTTTAAGACGCATGCTTCTTTGAACATTATTAAAATTAACAAAAATTCCTTGAGCCGTTTCGGGTCTTAAATAAATCGTACTTTTTGAATCCTCCGTTACCCCCTGAAATGTTTTAAACATTAAATTAAACTGACGAATATCTGTATAATTTAATTTCCCACATTTTGGACAAGTAATATTGTTTTCTTTTATATAATTCATCAATTGCTCATTGGTAAAACCACCTGCTTCAATCCCCATTTTTTCTTCAATTAATTTATCTGCACGATGTCTTGTTTTACACTCTTTACAATCAATCAAAGGATCTGAAAAGGTCGTTAAATGCCCGCTGGCTTCCCACGTTTTTGGATTCATTAAAATGGCACTATCCATTCCCACATTGTAAGGACATTCTTGAACAAATTTTTTCATCCAAGCCTTTTTTACATTATTTTTAAGTTCGACTCCTAATGGACCGTAATCCCAAGTATTAGCAAGGCCTCCATAAATTTCACTTCCACTAAAAATAAAGCCATATTGTTTACATAAATTCACAAGGTATTCCATGGTTAATTCTTTCATACTTTCAACCTCCTTAAAACTTTTCTTAGAAAAGACGAGATTTCCCTCGTTTTGGTTCTATATTTTATTGTTTGTTTATAATCTTATTACAAAATAGAAAATTAGTCAATAGACTCTAAAGAAAGAATTTCCATCATGTTTTCTTCTTTTTTAAAGCGTATTTTTATTGTATCTCCTACTTTTATAAAAGGAAGGATAGAATCGTCTACTTGAATATTGACACGATACCTAGACTTTTCCTCATCTTCTATATAATAATAGGTATTTCCATTTTTAATTCCTTCTTGAATTTGTGTAATTGTAATTGTTTTTTCAGATAAATTTGAAAAATCTTTTTCGCCTTCTAAATAATTACTTGCAGCTTCTTTAATACCTTTTGCGGCATCTGTTACAACGACTTTTTGATAGTTGGTTACATCTACAAAAGCATACATTTTTACAAGTCCTGCATTATCTTTAAGAGAAATTAAATAAGTTGGTCGATCGTTTAAGTTTATTAAAAGTGGAAAGGTAGCTGTATAATTCATTTGCTGCACTTGTCCCTCAGCACTTGCCATAGCAGAGAACTCCTCAGCTCCAGGAACTGAATAAAAAGTTGTTTCTTTGGTTCGAAGATTGGAAAGGATAAATCCTAAATTGGATTCGTCAGAAGCAACCGATGTAATTCCTGTATAAAGGTATACATCATCGTCGATGGTTAAATAATTGTAACCCTCTGTCGTAGCTACTACGTTTTTTTGTCCAAACATGGAATTTATGAACCCACCCTTATATTGTCCCCAATTATTTACTTGTTCAATAATTAAGGAAGGTTCGTATACATGATCAACCCAAGCTGGAATCTCCTTGATCGCATAATAATTAGAATCTCCTGTAATAGGATCTAAAATAACAACCCCATTGACTTCTTTTTTCATACCAAAAGCAGTGTATTTCATAGTAGGAACAATCCAAAAAGGGTTTCCTTCATTATCAATTTCAAAATTTTCTTTTCCAAAGATAAAAGTAGGATAAGAAAAACGCAAATGGCGGTGTAAATCCTGCGATAAAATCGCAGAAGGCATATATTTCATTCCTTTTTCTAATTTTGTAAGCTTCGCATCTCCTGTTGTGGAATCTACCATGATATATCCCTTTACACCTTCTTTACGATTCGCTAAATATTTAAAAAATCCATTATATTCTAAAGGTGTTACACGAACAATTTTATTATTATAATTGATCTGTGTATAAAGTTCTGAAACGGAAAATTGACTTACTAATTCAGGCATTTGTCCCATGACACGGTCTCCTAGTTTTTGACTTGAGTCTTTATCTAAAAGTGGCGTTGTATCGAAATTTACTAAAGAAACATCTTCTTTAAAAACACCATCTTCCTGAATTGTAATACGATTTGCATACGATTTTGAATGAAAAAGGGGACAATTAACAAAATTTACGACTAAAATTATACACAGTATGCTAGGAATTAAGGCCAGTAAAACAAGATCCAATTTTGATTCAAAATTTTTTTCGTTACTATGAAGCATGACATCTATCGTAATAAAAATAATAAGTAGGAAAAAAATAAAGATCCAAAAAGCTATGCTTGATAAATTAATAGGTGGTAAAAGAAAATAATAATAAAGAAATCCCAAAACTAAAGTACAAAGTAAAGAAATACACATTTTTTTCATAAATATCCTCCAACTTCATTATAACACAGTTTTAAAAAAAGAGGAATGTGGGACATCTGTGATCAAAAAAACGTTTCTTTTTTTAAATTTCTGTTGTACTTGTTCTAATTCTTCTTGATGATTAATATTGAAAATAAAGTACATTTTACTAGGATGTATTTTGGTAAGATAATGATAATGGACGGTTTTAAAGGGATAATGGTAGTATATTTTTTCGCTATTTATACCATACCCTATAATAATCCCGCTTTTTATATAGGGATATTTTTCTTTTAGAAAATCAATTAAAGTACTATTAAAACTATGAATATAAACTTTTTTGTTTGGATATTTATGAAGAATTTTGATAACTCTTTTTACAAGTTCAATATCTTTTCTTGCTTCCTTTAATTCTACAAGTAAAAATTTATTTTCGGGAACAATTTTTAAAATTTCTTCTAAAAGTGGAAGAACACCTTTCATTTTTTTATAACGATTCCATTTAATGACCCCTATTCCAAAAATAAAAAAATCGTGGGATAAGACAACTTTTTTATCTTTTGTTAATCGGACGTCAATTTCGACTCCACTAATATAGGGCTTTTCAAAGGAAAAAAGAATAGCTTCTTTACTGTTTTCTTTAAAAGAATGATCCCCATTTCCTCTATGAGATACTAAAAACATATAATCTCCTCAAAAGATTATATGTTTTTCTTTTTTCTTTTATTCTTTAAAATCAACGTTGTGGTACACGTTTTGAACATCCTCAATGTCATCTAGCATGGTAAGAATTTTTTTAAAGAGTTCTACATCTTCCCCTACAAGTTCTACTTTTTCTTTTGGAAGCATTGTAATTTCATCCATGTCAAATTCTACATTAGGCAATTTTTTACTAATTGCATCTTTTATTTTAAACAAGTTCTGTGGATCTGCATAAAGAATTATGTTTCCATTTTCTTCTTCTATATCATTGATTTCAATATCATTTTCAATCATTTCGTTTAAAGTTTGTTCTATATCGAGACCTTTAAAACTAACAATACAGAGGTTATCATAATTATAAGAAACACTTCCCATATTTCCCATTTTGATATGACATTTATTGACAACTGCTCTAAGTTCACTTACACTACGATTTACATTATCGGTTAAACATTCTACAATAAGTGTTGATCCAGCAGGGCCAAACATTTCATAGGTGTTTTTGATATAACTTTCATCTGCCCCACTATTTACTTTATCAATTGCCCTTTTAATAATATCCGCTGGAACTTGTTCTTTTTTAGCTCTTTCTACTAATCTTTTTAAGGCCGAATTGCTTTCCATTTCAATTCCACCATTTTTAGCTGCTTGATAAATTTCTTTAGCATACATACTATAAATTTTACCACGTGCAGCTCCTGTTTTTTGAATACTTGCTTTTCTTACTTCATAAGCTCTTCCCATCTAATCACCTATTCCTATTCTACGATATTTTATTTCATTTGGCAAGTTATCTTTGTTTTTTATTCCTATTTATGAGTTCATTTAAAAGGTCATTATTACTATATTCAAAAGTAGATAAA
>CAMSXY010000089.1 GCA_947065955.1 uncultured Caryophanales bacterium
ATGCAGAAGACGTCATTCGAGATAGACTTGGGTGACTGGAGTTCAGACGTGTGCTATTCCGATCTACATACTATAAATGTGAGAAATCACATATCTTCCCCTTCAGAAAAATCCTACAATAGGATTTTTTTTATTATATCATAAGTATTAAAAAAAATACCATGATTATCGAAAAGTCGACATTAACTTTTCAATAATATCAATGGTATCCATTACCTTTTCAATTTTATCAACGGTTCTTAATTTATAATTTTCTTTTACCTCTTCTTCAAAAATTCGAAAAAGAGAAGGATCTCTATTTAAAGATTTATACCAATACGAGTGTTCTCTTAAATAGCGTAAATAATTGGGATTGCTTTTTAATCGAAACTGTGTTTCTAAACTCATTAATCCTCAAAATGTTTATAGATGGGTCTAGGTTTATATTCTTCCTTAGTACTAGCTTTATCACGATTACCAGAAAAATCTTGCACAACCCCAAGAACACGTTGGATACTACTTACTCCATTTTGAATACTATCTAAATCAAGATTCTTAAGCATATTGAAAAGATCGCCAATTCCAAAAGCCGTTGCCGCTGCAGTGGTAGCCTGTGCGACTTTTTTTTCATTTAAGTACTCGGTCCATGCAGTTGGCTCTTCTCCATAAAGATCAAAAATTTCATAAAACTTTTGCCATGTCATGTCCCCATTTTTGACATGTTTAATCAACTGTGGGTTCTTTTTTACAAATTGTTTAAAGTTCTCCTTATCCGCCATAGCAATCACCTACTTTAGTATATGTAGATAAATGATTTTGTTAACAAAATCGAATCAAGAAAAACAAATATTTTCTATTTTTTAATTTCAAAAGATCACAATTTTTAATTTTGGTACTCTCCTCATTGTATAAAATATTACTTTCTTGGCAATTAAAATCAATCATTAATAGTATTAAAAATTTATTTTTTTGGAAACATGGCATTATTATAAACCTTATTCAAATATTCATCTGGATAATAATGATCTAATAACCTTTCAAATGTATTTATAGCTTCGATCCCCTTTCTTCTTTTTACCTGTCTTAAACAAGCAAAAGAACTAATCGAGCAATCTACTAAAAAAAGAACACTGATAGAAAAAATTAAAATATTTATTGCCTTTATTTTTAAATAACCTTGTGCTTTTTCTAAAATAGGGAGTAAGAATTGATAAAATATTACCCCTAAAAGCCCCCAAGAAATCGAATGCCATAAACTTGTTCGACCATGTAAATTATACTTTAAATACGAATAATCCCAAGAAATCGTTCCAAATATTTTTTCCTGCAAATAAGAAAAAATATATTCTGTAAGTCCCCCTAGAAAAAATCCAAAAAGAAATAAAAGAATGATTTGTTGAATTTTATTATATCTTTTTAAGGGAAGGGAACGATATATAAAATAAAAGGCGAGTAACCCAATTCCATAAACGGGAATTAATGGTTCATAAATAAGTCCTTTTCTAAGAACATATTGACCTTTTAAAAGACTTAATAAATTTTCATGAACAAAACCAAAAAAACTACCTATTATAAATAAACTAAAAATTAAACTATACTCTTCAAAAATTTTCTTTTTCATACTCTACTACTCTTTTAATACTTTCTTTCTTTTTATTACTATACCATAAATATCCAAAATAGCAAGTATCTATTTCAAAACAATAAATATGCAAAAGCATTAAAAAAATATTTTTTGTTTTAAAAAAAAGCATTGATATAAAATTGATCAATACTTTTTTTAACGAACTCTTTTTACTATCAAACTAGCATTATTATTCAATGTCACATCCGTTGCAATATCGGAGCTTAGTGTTAAATCGATAACACTTCCCTCTTGCAAAGAGTAAATTAAACTTCCAGAAAAATTCACTGGAATTCCAACAGGGACTTTTTGTGTGTTTTTTGTCATATTGATATCATTCCCATCCTCTCTTACAATCGTTGTCAAAATCGCTACTGTAGGTGTAGAAACATTTAAAGAGTACGTTATTTCATAAACACCACCTTGGTCTACAACAATGGAATTAACTACATTGTAACTAATGTTGGCAGCTGTCGAAAAATTAGTTAAAGGAACTTGTTCTGGAGAATTTGCACTTAAATTAAGAGTATTAGCCACATTTCCATATCTTCCTCCATAAGATAGTAATCCACTTGAAATCCCAGCAGGACCAGTTGCTCCTATTGGTCCTGTTGGACCTGTTGGACCTTGAGGAATCAAAAAATCAAAAGTATATTTTTTAGGATCCATATTTATTTTCCTTTCCTTTTTAATATTTCTTTTAAATAATACCTTTCCCTTCCAATATATTCTTTTTTCTTATTTTGGTGATTAGTAACTCGTCAAATTTTAAATCCATATCTCCTTATAAAAAAAGATATAGCATTCTATATCTTTTCATGAAGAATATGATCACATCTTTCACAAATATCTTCTTTTAAATGATCAACATAATTCCAACAGCGACTACATTTTTCACCTTGGCTTTTTTCTATACAAATAGAAGAAACTTCATCTGTAAATTCAACTTTTGATACAATAAAAAGTTGATGTAACACATTTCCAAGTTTTTCTTTTACTGGTATATAAACCTCATCTAAATTTACCTTTACAACAGCCTCTAAACTAGATCCAATAATCTTTTCATTTCGAGCAATCTCTAATTCTTTATTAACTTTTTCTTTTAATTCAAAGAATAAATCAAACAAAGACCTAATTTCTTCTTCATCCTTATAATGCTTCACATCAGGCATATCACACATATGAACGCTACCTTCTTCTAAAAGCTTATAAACTTCTTCACTGGTATAAGGAAGAATTGGAGCTAGTAAACGAATTTCTGCACTTAAGATAAAGTAAAGTACGGTTTGTACACTTCTTCGAACTTTAGAGTCTTTACCTTCAATATAAAGAATATCCTTTGTAAAATCTAAATAAAAATTCGATAAAGTAAAAGAAACAAAATGATTTACAATTTTATAAATTTCCTGGAAAGAATACTTATCGTATTCCCTTAATACATCCTCAATAAAATCATTTAATTTAATCATTAAATACTTATCATATAAAGGCATTTCTTCATAAGAAACAGAGTTCTTTGGATCAAAATCTTTCAAATTTCCAAGCATAAATTTATAGGTATTTCGGATTTTACGATAACTTTCTTTTACTTGATTTAATATTTCCTCATTCATTTTAACATCTTCTGTAAAGTCTACAGAAGATACCCAAAGTCTTAAAATATCAGAACCATGCAAACGAACAATATCAGATGGTAAAATCGTATTACCAAGACTTTTTGACATCTTCTCTCCTTTACCATCTAAAGTAAAGCCATGAGAAACAAGCATTTTATAAGGAGCTTTTCCATAAACCGCTACCCCTGTAATCAAAGAAGAATTAAACCAACCACGATATTGATCAGAACCTTCTAAATATAAATCAGCAGGATAAGGAAGACCTCTATCCACTAAAACGCTTGTATGCGTAGATCCAGAATCAAACCATACATCCATAATATCTTCTTCTTTTGTAAAATTCCCATTTGGACTAGAAGGATTTGTATACCCCTCTGGTAATAACTCTTTGGCATCTTTTTCAAACCAAATATTAGATCCGTATTTTCTAAAAAGAGAAGCAACATGCATCATGACATCATAATCAAGAATTTCACTTCCATCTTCATTATAAAAAATAGGAATAGGAACCCCCCATACACGTTGTCTAGAAATACACCAATCTCCACGATCACGAATCATATTATAAAGTCTTTTTTTACCCCAAGCTGTATGAAAGTGAACATGATTTTCAAGTTCATCCAAAAGTTTTTCTCTAATTTTATCAATACTACAAAACCATTGAGATGTCGCTCTAAAAATAATTGGTTTTTTTGTTCTCCAATCATGAGGATAAGAGTGAGTAATAAATTTAAGTTTCAATAAAACACCAAGTTTTTCTAATTTTTCACAAATTGCTTTATTAGCATCTTCAAAGAAAAGACCCGCAAATTCTCCAGATTCCTCTGTAAGAATTCCTTGATCATTAACTCCATTAATAAGACCTAAATCAAATTGTTTTCCAATAATAAAATCGTCTGCCCCATAGCCAGGCGCAATATGTACAAGTCCACTTCCAGAATCTAGTGTAACATGAAATCCAACAACAACAGGTGATATACGATCCATAAAGATATGTTGATACTGAACACCACTAAAAGAATTTCCAGAAAGAACTTCAACAATGGTATATTCTTCCCAACCAAATTCTTGAGCAAGAGAGTCTACAAGTTCCTTTGCAACAATGTAAATTTGATCTTGTACTTTTACTTTGGCATAATCAAATTGTTCCCCTACAGCAATTCCTAAATTCCCAGGTAAAGTCCAAGGAGTCGTTGTCCAGATAACAAGATTCTCCCCTTTTTGTATTTTATCGTTTCCTTCTACTACTGGAAATGCCACAAAAATAGAGGGGTCCTTACGATCATGATATTCAATTTCAGCTTCTGCTAAAGCAGATTCACTAGATGGAGACCAATAAACAGGTTTTAATCCTTTAAAAATTAAACCTTTTTTAGTCATTTCTGCAAAAACTTCAATTTGTCTTGCTTCCATTTCTTTTTGTAAAGTAATGTAAGGATGATCAAAATCTGCTAGAATATTCAATTGCTTAAATCCGCTTTTCTGCTTTTCCACTTGTTCATAAGCATACTCTTCACATTTTTTTCGAAAATCCCCTTTACTCATACTTTTTCGGTCAACACCACGATTAGTAACCGCTTGTTCAATCGGAAGTCCATGTGTATCCCAACCTGGAATATACGTCATATCATAACCACTCATCATTTTGTAACGATTAATAAAATCCTTTAAAATTTTATTCATCGCATGTCCTAAATGAACATCTCCATTCGCATAAGGAGGTCCATCATGTAGCACAAAGGGTTTTCTTCCTTTATTTTTTTCTTTTATTTTAGAATATAAATCCATTTTTTCCCATTCTTCTCTTTGAAGTTTCTCATTTTCTGGTAAATTTCCTCGCATTGGAAAACTTGTCTCTGGCATTAATAAAGTATCTTTATAATTCATTTTATCTCCTTCTTTCTAAATATTTTTTTATTAAAAAAAACTAAGGTTTGATTAAGGACGAGTTTCCCCGCGGTACCACCTTAGTTTATAAAAAATATACACTTGATAACTATAACGCATTACCGTTCTTCTTTAAAATTTTCAAGAAGAAACATCAAGAGTGATCTATTTATAAGGTCCACATTAACTTCCACCTACCGTTAACTCTCTTTAATTTTCCTTATAAACCG
>CAMSXY010000090.1 GCA_947065955.1 uncultured Caryophanales bacterium
GGTCTTATTATGGAACGAAGATAGAGGATCTTTATGAAAGTATTTATGTTCGAAACTTAACTGATGGGAAATTATATTCTGTTTCTGAAAAAGATTATTATGGTGAAGATTTTACTGGCAATTATGATCGACCCGAAGGATTAGAAGAATTAGTACGTAGTTTTTCGGAATTTACATTTTTAAATCCTTCTCCTTATGCGGAATCGAATAAAAATTTTAGTATTGTTACCAAAGAGAATCTATATGAATTGTCCAGAAGTGTTTCTTCAAATGTTTGGGTAAGTTTGTTTATTCGAGCCAGAGGAGGAACACAAAATGTTGAAATTTCTAATTTAAAATTAAATTTTGAGGATAATTCCTCTCTTACCTTGGAACAAGCTGTAGAAGGGAAATATATTGAACCTCTTGTTGTTATTTCTTCAAGTTCAAGTGGCGGTTTTTTATGGCCAGATATTTTGAATATTAAAAATGGAGGTTCTTCTGGTATTGCGAATTTTCCAGATGTACATATTCTATTTAAAACGAAAGAAAAATCTAAAATAAAGAGTTATAGCTTTACTTCTAATCGTACTTTTGATGGAAGATATGATGGAACTTATTTAAGTGAAGTAAAGAATATTGATTTATCTTTTAAACCCTAAAAGAAATAAAAAACATCATAAATTAAATAAAATTTATGATGTTTTTTTTTATTAAAAGCGTATTAAAATTATTTTTGTTCTTTTGTGATTAAGTTTTTATAATATTTCCATGCAAGAACTCGAAAGACATGTCTATCAATAAGTTCTTCACTTATTTCTCCATTATCTAAAGCTTCTTTTATAGAAGAAAAAGCGTTTATATAATCACTTGTAATAAGAAGATCGTTTCCAGCTATTAAGGCTTTTAAGAAAACATTTGGGATAGAAGAAGTTGCTCCCATACTTAAATCGTCTGTAATAATAATTCCAGAAAAATTTAAATCTTTTCGAAGAAGATTATGAATGCTGATAGAAAGGGAGGCTGGATTTTCTTGATCAATGCTTGTTGTAATATTGTGACTTACTAAAACGGACTCTGCCCCTGCTTCAATTCCTGCTTTGAAAGGTGGAAGATGGACTTCTTCAAGTTCTTTTAAAGATGCTTGGTTGTAAGCACTGTTTTTGTGTGTATCTAGTGTATTTCCGTATCCAGGAAAATGTTTTAGCGTGTAGGAAACTGTTGTATTTTTACTTGCTTCTATTACAACTTTTGCGAAAGTGGAGGTAAGAAGACTTCCCTCTCCTAATGTACGTGGGTACATAAAATCATTTGTATTTGTAGAAACATCTACTACAGGAGCTAAATTTAAATTGATTCCCAAGTTATGAAGAATATTATTTTTTAAAATAGTATCTTTTTTAATTTCTTCAAAACCACCTAGAAGATAAAGTTCCCTTGGAGATTGAAAAGGAGAATTTACAAGTTTAGGGTTACTACTAATACGAACGACTTTTCCTCCTTCTTCATCTACAGCGATTAAAAGAGGAATAGAGGACGCTTTTTGAACGGAAGAGATCATCTCTTGCACTTCTTTTTCTGTTTTGTTTTTAAAATCTCTTGCAAATAGGAGGTATCCTCCAAAAGGATATTCTTTTATATCTTCTATTGCCTTTTCTGTAGATTTTGGAAAACGAACTAAAAGCAATTGAGCAATTTTTTCTTCTATGGAAAGTGTTTTAAGTTTTTCGTAAGCAAGTGAATAGTATTCTGAAAAGATTCCATTATCCTGCCAGCTTGTTGGAATTTCATTTTCTTTTTTTGCGATTTCAATGATTTCATAATTGGTAATTTTTCCCTCTTGAATTTCTTTTTTAGAATCTAGAATTCCTGTGTAGGTAATTACTAAAGTATCTCCAGAAGAGACATGAAGATGTTCAATAGGAAATGTGTAAATAGTATTATGATCATCTAAAATGGTTACTGTATCCTCCGTAATGGACATAACTGTAACAGTTAAATCAATAGGGGTTATTGTTTCTTCTTTTTTTAAGTATGGTAGGGTAAAAAATCCTATGAGACATAAAAGAAAAATAATAAAAAGAGAGAGACTAAATTTTTTTTTCATATTTCCTCCTACAAATATTTTTGATATATATTTATTATACTATTATCTTAGCACATTATGTTGTTAAAACAAAAAAATTATGCAAACAATTTTGAAAAATAACTTTTTATAAATTTGAAAAAGAAAAAAAAATTCGATATAATAGGGATAACGTTCAAAAGAAAGTAAAATATTTTTTATAAGAAGGGCGAGATTTTAATGGGAATATTATTAAAAATACAAATAGTATCTATTTCATATGGGAAAATGTATGTATAAATATATAAAAAGAATATTAGATGTTTTATTATCAATCCTATGTCTTTTTTTAACCCTTCCAATCATGATAATAATTTTGATTATTACGTATCTTGATATTAAAAGGCCTCTCATTGATATTCGTATTCCTCGGGAAGGAAAACATAAAGTGCCATTTTATATGTATAAAATAAGAACAAGAGTATACGATGAATTTGGAAATAGCAGTTATACGAAAATAAGTAAGTTTATAGATAAAACAGGTCTTAATGAATTACCTCAATTTAATATTTTAAAAGGAGAAATGAGTTTTATAGGACCAAGAGCATTTATATGTAATGAAACTTTACCAGAAGGGAAAATAAGTCCTAAAAGGTACTTAGTAAAACCAGGTATTATGGGACTTTCTCAGAGTCTTGGCGGAAGAAAATTAAGTTATAAAAAAACTTTAGAATGTGACGAAATATATTATGATAATTTTGGGTTTCGGCAAGATGTAAAAATATTTTTTAAATCTATCATAATTATCTTAAAAAATATCTTTGCATAAAGGATAAATAAATTTTAAAAGGTAGTGATTTTATGAAAAAGATAGTAATAACAAGGATGCAACAAATAGAAACGTTAAAAGAATATACAGAGGCTTTTCTTTTTGGAATAAAAGGTTTATCTGTAAATATAATAGATCCTATTTCTTTAAACGAATTAAAAACCCTTTTAGAAAAATATCCTAAAAAGGAATTTTTTGTTTCCTTAAATAAAAATATGCATAATGAAGATTTACTTGTTTTAAGAGAAACATTGAAAGAATTAAACGAATTGCCGATTAGTGGAATCTTTTTTTATGACGCTTCCCTTTTAAAAATAAAAAAGGAAGAAAATTTTTCTTTCCCTCTTTTTTGGGCAGCAGAACATTTAACAACTAATTTTAATACGATTACTTTTTTTGAAAAAAATGGTGTAAGTGGAACTTTTCTTTCTTCTGATATTACTTTAAGAGAAATCATAGAGATAAGAAATAATACAAAGGGTTCTTTGATTGTACCGATTTTTGGTTATCAATCTATGATGGTCTCTAGAAGACATCTTTTAAATAATTATTTAAATGCTTTTGAATTAAAGAATTCTTCTAAAAATTTTTATATTGAAAAAGAAGGAAAAAGGTATCCTATTTTTGATACGCAAGAAGGCACTTTTGTATATTCTAATGCAGTATTGAACGCAGTAGAAGAATATGAAATGTTCGAAAATGAAAAAATCGATTATGTTCTTTTTGATAGTACTCATATAGAGGAATCTATTTTTTTAAGTATAATGAAAGAAGTAAAAGAGAAAAAGTATGTAGAGGCAGATAAGATAATCAAGGAAAAAATTCTGAATCAGGATAAAGGATTTTTATATCAAGAAACTATCTATAAAGTAAAGAGGTGAATCGATGAAAAAACCAGAATTGTTAGCTCCTGCTGGAGATTTAGAACGTCTTAAAATTGCTATTTTATATGGAGCGGATGCTGTTTATATGGGAGGAATGGCTTTTGGACTTCGAGCTAATGCCACTAATTTTACACTTGAGGAAATCAAAGAAGGTCTTTTCTTTGCACATGAAAGAAATCGAAAAGTATATATTACTGTGAATATTGTTTTACACAATAAAGAAATTAAACCATTAAATGAATATTTAAAAACTTTAAAAGAAATTGGTGTAGATGCTATTATCGCAAGTGATCCAACCGTAATTGAAATGGCAAAAAAACATGGACTTGAAGTTCATTTATCGACTCAGCAGTCGACTTTAAATTATGAAAGTGCCTTATTTTTTAAGGAACTTGGAGTATCTAGAATTGTTCTTGGAAGAGAGACAACAAAAGAGGATATTGCTCTTATTAAACAAAAAACAGGAATTGAAATAGAATGTTTTATTCATGGAGCAATGTGTGCTTCTTATAGCGGAAGATGTGTTCTTTCTAATTATTTTACAAAAAGGGACGCGAACCGAGGGGGATGTAGTCAAATTTGTCGTTGGAATTTTGAGTTATGGGACGATGAAAAAAACATTACTTCTTTAAAAGATTTTACTTTTTGTTCGAAAGATTTATCAATGTTGCCTTATATTGATGAAATGATAGAGATAGGAGTGGATAGTTTAAAAATAGAGGGAAGAATGCGTTCGAGTTATTATATCGCAACTGTCGTTGGAATCTATCGACAAGCTATTGATTCATATCCTACAAAAGGAAAGGAATTTTTTTATAAAAATGCTCAAAGAATTTTAGATGCTTGTGCAAATCGAGATAGTGTTCCCCAATTTTTTAATGAAGTTTATGACCATACATGTAGTTATTATAATGGTCGTGTTGAAATTTCAAATCAAGATTTTTTAGGAATTGTATTAGATTATGACGAAAAGACAAAGTATGTTACCCTAGAACAAAGAAATTATTTTAAAAAGGGAGATTCTGTTGAATTTTTTGGACCTGGTAAAACTTATACTTATATTCTTTCGGATATTTTTGATGAGGAGGGAAGAAAAGTAGAAGTTGCAAGGCATCCAAGGCAAATTTTAAAGTTTCAAGTGGATTTTCCTCTTTCTAAAAATGATATGATGCGAAAGAATATATTAAATATTGTTCAACAGGATATTTCCTCTACATAAAAATATTTTCCAAGTTATGAAAGTGTTTAAAAAACGATTTTGATGTTTTGATAAGTACTTTTTTAGTGTTAATGGGAAAAATAAATTTTAAGGTAGTAAGGGATGGAAAAAAATTTTTAACCTGATAAAATTTATTTAGTAGCCTTTATTTTAAAAATTTATGATGTTTTTCATATATTGAAACATAGTAAAAATATGTTTCTTTTTTTGTTTTATAAAGCTTTATACTTAAAAAAAGTTCTATTAGGCTTCATTGATTTTTAATATTTCTAATGCGATAATGGGCATAAATAGGCTAGTGAAAGTAGGAGGAAATTATGAAACAAAGAAAAAAGGGTT
>CAMSXY010000091.1 GCA_947065955.1 uncultured Caryophanales bacterium
ATTTAAGAAAATAAAAAATTACAAGTGTTAGAAAAATATTGCCTTTTTTATGTAAAAAGTCTATAATAGCCAACGGAAAAGGTGATTTTATGAAAAAATTAAGTATTATTATTCCTGTACATAACACAGCCCTTTACTTACCAACTTGTTTAAACTCTGTTTTAAATCAGACAGAGGAATCTATAGAAGTCATTGCAGTTAATGATCACAGTAAAGATCTTAGTTTGGAAATATTAAAATACTTTGAAAAAATATATCCTTATAAGTTAAAGGTAATCAATTTAACCAACCAACATGGAGTTTCTTGTGCTAGAAATGAAGGTTTAAAAATAGCGCAGGGAGAATATATTGGCTTTGTGGATTCAGATGATATCGTTTCTTTAAATATGTTTGGCGATTTTTATATTTATGCGAAAAAATATGATGCCCAAATCGTCAGCGGAAGCTTTTTTCAAGTTTCTAATAATGAGTATCGAAACGAAGAAACTTATATAAGAGAAAAAAAGAAACCAACTACTCGAAATTATCTAAAACAAAAAGGATATCCTTTTTTCGAATCACCCGCTGTGTGGGATAAAATTTTTTCTCATGATCTAATAGGAGATACGCAATTTTTAGAAAACTGTATTTATGAAGATGTTGGATTTACTTATTTTCTATTATTAAAAGCAAAAGAAATTATAAAAATCGATCGAAACGATTATGCTTATAGAACTACCCCAGGAAGTATTATGCAAAGTATTCATCTTATAAAATCAAACATTATGGATATTATTTTTGTATGTGTAGACGCTATTTCAAATGCTCAAAAAAGTGGGTTTAATGAACAACAAATGCAAATTTTAAGAGATTTATTAAAAAATAGTCTTTTTTCCAGAATTTTTTCCATTAAAAATTGGGATCTAAAAGAAAAAGAAAAGATCAAAATTATGGATGATATGTTATCGATCGCTAATTACTATATGGAGAACATTTTAAAAATAGAAACGAAATTTGGAAGTTTTGGAGGCAAAAAAATAGAGGGACTTTTTAAAGAAAATACAGTTCATGACATAAAAGAAAGTCAAATCAACCATGAAATTTCCACTCTAAAAAGGAAAATTCTAAAATTGGAAAGGAAACAAAATAGTTTATAAATTTATCTTTATAATTCATAAAATAATAAAATCGTTGAAAAGAGACATATTCTTTCAACGATTTTTTATAAAAAGGAAAGTGTAAATTTTAAATAGGTTTTTTATAAAAAGGAAATAGTAGAATAATTTATGATACAATAGAAATATAAAGGAAGGGAGAAATATGAAAAATAATAAAATAATCCAAAAAATTACACAAGGTATGTACGTTTTAACAACCCAAAATGGAGGATGTATTGTAGATGCTGTATCAAAAATTAGTGCAGGTGAAAATCCTTTGATAGCGGTTTCCGTTAAAAAAAATAATTACACTAATACATTATTAAGAGAAAGTAAGACTTTTGCACTTTCTGTGCTAGGAGAGGAAACGAATTTAGAAATCATTGAAATATTTGGAATGCATTCCATGAAAGAAGTAAATAAATTTGAAAAGGTAGAAACAATTGAAGTAGACAATTTAAAAGTAATAAAAGATTCTTTAGGCTATATGATCCTAGAAATGATAGGGGGTATGGATAATGATACCCATACATTATTTGTGGGAAAAGTAATAGAAGCGGATCTTTTTGAAGAAAAAGAACCTATGAGTTATAGCTATTATGAAAAAAAGAAAAAGAATTTAATAAAAAATCCAATCGAAAAAGAAAAAAACGTTTATTTTTGTACTATCTGTGGTTATAGTTACGATGAAGAGTTAAAAAAATTACAAAGATGTCCTATATGCGGTGTTGGAAAAGAACTATTTATAAGGAGAAATGAAAATGCTAGAAAATAAAGTGGCTATTATTACAGGTGGAACAAGAGGAATTGGTCTTGAAATCGTAAAAACTTTTAAAAAAAATAAAGCAGAAGTTATTTTGTTTGGATCAAGAAAAGAAAGCGTTGAAAAAACTTTAGAGGATTTAAAAAAAGAAGGAATGGATGTAATTGGTTATTATCCTAATTTAAATGATTTTAAAGAAGTTGAAAAAATAATAGAAGAAATTAATCAAACTTATGGTCATATTGATATTTTAATAAACAACGCTGGAATTTCTGCAAATAAGAAAATTGAGGAAACAACTTCAGAGGACTTTAAAACGATTATGGATATTAATGTAAATGCTATTTTTCATACAACAAAAGCCGTTGTACCTTATATGAAAAAAGAAGGTGGGGTTATTATAAATACAAGTTCTATGGTAAGTATTTACGGTCAACCATCTGGTGTTGGCTATCCAACTAGTAAATTTGCTGTAAATGGGCTTACAAAGTCTCTTGCAAGAGAACTAGCTCCCCTCAAAATTCGAGTGAATGCAGTAGCTCCTGGAATTATCAACACGGATATGGTAGCTTCTCTTCCAAAAGAGATCATAGAGCCTTTAATAAAAACAATTCCACTTGGGAGAATAGGGGAGCCAAAAGATATTGCTAATGCCTTTCTTTTTCTAGCCAGTGACATGGCAAGCTATATTACAGGGGAAATTTTATCAGTGGATGGTGCTGCAAGAAGTTAAAAGAAATGATTACAAAAAAGAATAAAATTGAAAAGGATAGGAGGGTATTTTACAATGAAAGATTATACGGGTAAATTAAATGATCATGAAGAATATAAAAAAGTAATAGAAGCTTTAGAAAAAACATGTAAATATTTAGAATATGTTATTATAGAAGAAGATACTTTTATAAAAACTTTCGAAAACCTCATCTTATCCAAAAAATTAAAAAACAAATGGTGGGGAACGAAATCTAGTCAAAAAAGAATCGTATATAGATTAAAAGCGGCTCCTGAAATATTTCGTCACTTAAAGAAAATAGAAACCTTTTGCAAATATAAAATTTCTATGGAAGGAGATTTTGTAGAAGAAACCAACTTTGGATGCAACGATATTGCTTTTTTTGATGACCAAGAAATCCCTTTACTTTTTACAACCACACATGAAGGTTATATTCTATTAAGAGAGGATTTTTATAAAGAAAGATGAAAAAAACATCTTTTTTTTTTAAAACACTTGACAGTTGAATGAACATTCAACTATAATTATAACAGTTGAATAAATAATCAACTAAAAAAATATACTAATAGGAGAGGATTTTATGTCAAAAAACGAATTTTCATGTGATTGCAATATGATTCACCAAGAAGTCGTAGAAAAGGTTTTAAAAAACATGCCAACCGAGTTCATTTTTAAGAATTTGGCAGATTTATTTAGATTAATAGGCGATACTACAAGGTGTAAAATACTTTTTGCTCTAGACCAAGAGGAAATGTGTGTATGTGATTTAGCCAATACTTTAAATATGACAAAATCAAGAGTTTCACATCAATTAGCAACCCTAAGAAAAAGTGGGGTTATAAAATGTAGAAAAAAGGGAAAAGAAGTCTATTACACTTTAGAAGATGAGCATATTGTCAAGGTATTTGAAGTAAGTTTAGAACATATAAATCATCAAAAATAGAAAGAAGGAACCAGTATGTATACATTTTTTATAAAAAATTTAGATTGTGCTAATTGCGCAGTGGAATTGGAAGAAGCTTTAAGAAAAATAGAGGGAATAAAGGAAGTTTCTATCCAATTTCTAACACAAAAATTAACAATAGAGTGTGACGAAAACCGAAAAACAGAGATTTTTGAAAATATAAAAAAAATAATACACAAAAAAGAACCCGAGGTAATTATAGAAGAGGATAAAAGATATGAATAAAAAAATGAAAACAATGGTTAAAAAAATACAAATTGCCTCTTTTTTCTTTCTTCTTTCTTTCCTTTGTAACCAAAATTTAGAAATACTTTTTTGTATTTTATCCTACGGAATAGTAGGTTTAGAAATCTTAAAAAAGGCCATAAGAAATCTTTTAAAAGGAAAAGTACTCGATGAAAATTTTCTAATGGCAGTTGCAACCATAGGTGCTTTTGGAATTGGAGAATTTCAGGAGGCAGTTGCGGTTATGCTTTTTTATCAAATAGGAGAAGTTTTCCAAAAATATGCAATAGAAAGTTCTCGAAAATCGATTACTGAATTAATGAATATTCGTCCCGATTATGCAAATCTTTGTGAAGGGAAAAAAATAACACAAATAGATCCCAAAAAAGTAAAAATTGGGGATATTCTTCTTATTAAACCAGGAGAAAAAGTTCCCTTAGATGGAATTGTAATAGAAGGGACCTCTACTTTAAATCTGCAAACTTTAACAGGAGAATCGATTCCCAAAAAAATAACAGTGCAAGAAGAAATTTTAAGTGGGAGTATCAACAAAGAGGGAACTTTAAAGATTAAAGTATGTAAGATATACCAGGAATCTACTGCTCAAAAAATTTTAGATTTAGTAGAAAATGCGATGAACAAAAAAGCAAAAGCAGAAAATTTTATCTGCAAATTTGCAAAGTATTATACACCTATAGTTGTAGTAGTAGCCCTTTTTCTTGCCTTTATTCCTCCAATAATGAATAAAGATTCCTTTGTCGAATGGATTTATCGCTCTTTTTCTTTCCTTGTTATTTCTTGTCCTTGTGCTTTAGTGATCTCTATTCCTTTAAGTTTTTTTGGAGGAATAGGAGGCTGTTCTAAAAGAGGTATTTTAGTAAAGGGGAGCAATTATATAGAAGCTTTAGCAAAAACAGAGATGATCGTATGTGATAAAACAGGAACTCTAACAGAAGGCGTTTTTAAAATACAACAAATAGAACAAATAAAGGCTTCCAAAGAACAAATTTTAAAATATGCTGCTTATGCCGAATTTTTTTCTACGCATCCTATTGCTACTTTTATAAAAAATGCTTATGAAGAAACGATTGATCAAAGTAAGATAGAAGATGTCAAAGAAATCGCAGGAAAAGGTATTATTGCTAAAATAGAAGGAAAAAATATTTGCGTTGGAAACGATAAATGGATGGAAGAACAAAATATACCTTTTGAAAAAAGAGAAAAAACAGCAATCTATATAGCTTGTAATAAGGAACTTCTAGGAGTCATTAAGATAAGTGATACTATCAAAAAAGATGCCTATAAAGCTATAGAACAATTTAAAAAAAATTCCATTAAAGTCTTTCTTTTAACAGGGGATAAAAAAGAGGTTAGCCAAAAAGTGGCGAAACAGTTACAAATAGATGCTTATTATGCGGAGTTACTTCCAGATCGGAAGAGCGTCGTGTAGGGAAAGAGTGTTCATCCTTGTGT
>CAMSXY010000092.1 GCA_947065955.1 uncultured Caryophanales bacterium
TTTTCAAAGTAATATAATGTCCATACATTTTTAGTTTTAGAGTATTTCAGTTCAAAAATTGGCTCTAATTCATCGCTAATATTAACATTATCTAAATTAAAAGTCCTTTTAAACTCATTAATTAAAATATTAATTCTTGACTCTTTTGTATACCCTTTTTCTTGTTCATACACTTTTTGATACATAAATTTATATTCCTCAATTAATTCCCTATAAGTAGGATTTACAATATTAAAATTGTAATTATCAATTGTAAATTTATGATTTAAATCATAAAAAGAATAAAGACAATTCCAAGTCGTTGGATTTGTATTATATAAAACAATACCCGATTCCTTTTTGTAATGAACATTAGTATATAAATTTAAGGCACTATCCAATCTTTTGGGAATCATATCTTTTGGAACTTTTTGATTCAATATTTCTTTTGTAATAATCATACAGATTTCCTCCTTTAATAATATAATTTTATCATATTTCAGGTATTGATTAATAGTAATGCTAATCTTTCTTTATCAAATATTGATTCTTTTTTTAGGATTTATTTGTAATAAACTATTCTTTTAAACCAAATCTTCAAAATTAATAGAAATAATACTTAGTTTTTTTATATAACTATCTAAATCTTCCTTCAATTTATAATTAGATAGTATTAAATTTTCATTGTTGGTATTAATTACTAAATCAAAACAGTTTTCTCTAAATAACCTATATTATTAATTTCTTTCTTATTGATATTAATTTTCCTAATAAACACATTTTGTTTTTGTTAATTTCAATACTAAATTTTCTCTCCCTTCCTGTAAATTTTAATGACAAAAAAACAAGGAACAATCTCCTTTGTATTAAGAACTACAAAAATATATAAAATACAAAAATCCTTACAAATTTCGTGTATTATCATATATACAACATTTTTTAGGATATATAGTGGACGCAATTTTCATTATATATCCAACTTTTTGCAAAAGAAAAAAGTCCATAATATCAAGTATTACGAACTTTTACTAGATTCTCACACAAAGGTGTGCGTAAAATTCAATATGGGGCGAGTATAGGGATTCGAACCCTAGCATAACGGAACCACAATCCGCCGTGTTAACCCCTTCACCATACTCGCCAAATCGTCTAATCATTTAGACATAATATATTTTACCAAGGAATTCGATTTTTGACAAGACCTTTTTGAAAAATATATAAAACTCACTAAAACAAAAAATATAGTATCCTATAAATAACCTCAAAAATTTGCCCACCTATACATTCGCCTATACCCTAATTTGGGTAATTCATATAATAAGGCAAGGAGGAAAAATATGAATAATTATCAAAATTATCAAAACTATTATGCATTAAACAATCAAAATATGAATAATGCATGGAATATGCCCACAAATAATCCATTTAATAACATGAATTTCAATAAGTGTACATACGACCAGAAGGATATAAGACCAAACGAAATATATGATCCATATGCTGGATTTATTCGTGGAAATATGTTTCCAGATCTTTACAACCAATACAAAATTTCTAAACCTTATGAAATAGAACCTATGAATGAGCAAGCACAATTACTTACCAATATAGACGCCATTTCTTTTGCTGCACACGATTTAAATCTTTATCTAGATACCCATCCAGAAGATCAAGATATGATTCAACTTTTTAATCAATATCGTATGCAAAGTGAAGAAGCCGTTAAAGAATATGAAAAACGCTTCGGCCCTTTAAATGTCGATAGTTCATCACTTAATGTATGTCCTTGGGCTTGGAACAAACTACCATGGCCATGGGAAAATAAATAAAAAAAGGAGTATTTTTATGTGGAAATATGAAAAAAAATTACAATATCCTGTAAATATCACTAAAAAAGATTTAAAACTTGCCCAATACATTTTAACTCAATATGGTGGACCTGCAGGAGAACTTGCTGCGGCTTGGCAATACTTAGATCAACGCTATAGCATGCCAGATGATCGAGGAAAAGCACTACTGACGGATATTGGAACAGAAGAACTTGCCCATGTTGAAATCATCTCTGCCATGATCTATCAATTAACCGCTGGAGCCACTCCCGAAGAATTTAAAGCAGCAGGAATGGGAGAACAATATGCACAATGGGGAAAAGATCTATTCCCATCGGATTCATATGGAAATCCATTTAATATGGCGTACATTAAACTTGCTGGAGATCCTATCGCCAATATAGAAAGCAATATGGGAGCAGAACAACGTGCACGTGCTACCTATGAACATTTAATGGATATGACAAACGATCCAAATGTTCTAGCACCTCTTGCCTTTTTAAGACAACGTGAAATTGTTCATTATCAAAGATTTAAAGAATTAAGAAACTACTACTTAGAAACACTCAAAAAATAAGAAACGGAAAACCCTTTTATAAGGGCTTTTTCTTTTAAAAACTACAAATTCTGCATTTTAGAAACAGCCTCTTCCAACTTTTTCAAACGTTCATTAATAGCCTCATTATGTAACTTTTGTTGTGTCTGCAAAAACCCAGAATTTGTAACCAATGCTTGCCCCACCAACATCAAAAAATTTCCAAGATTCCCCTGCTCACTTGCGGTTAAATCATCTGCCATAACAAGCGCTAAAATCGTTCCCAATAAAGTTAAAGTTTTTGGAGGAAAATCACTAAATTTCATGAGACCACCTATTTTAATTATATGAAATAAAAACCATTTCTGTATTTTTACATACAATATAAAGAGGTGAATTATGAAAAAAGTTTTAATTCTTTGTGGAGGAACCTCCAATGAACATGAAATTTCCCTTAAATCAGCTAAAACGATCTTAAAAAACATCAATTATGACAAATATGATGTAACTACCATTTTAATTACAAAGAAAAATGATTGGTACCTATATGATGAAACACCATCGGATATTGAAAACGAAAATATAAAGGACAAAAATCTCATCTATAACCCTGTAATTTTTTTAAGACAATTTGATATTGTATTTCCTATTTTACATGGAAAAGATGGGGAGGATGGAAAGATCCAAGGATTTCTTGATCTATTCAATATAAAATATGTAGGTTGTAACACTTTGAGTAGTGCAATTGGAATGGATAAGCACATTTTTAAAATCTTCTGCGAATCTTTAAATGTCAAAACTACTCCCTATCAAATTTACTATAAAGGACAAAAAAGTTTTCCCAATTGTACCTATCCTGTTATAATCAAACCTTGCAAAGAGGGATCTTCCATTGGAATTTCCACAGCAAAAAGCAAAAAGGAATTAAAAAAAGGCCTTAAGAAGGCTCTAAAATACGATAACAAAGTCTTAATTGAAAAATTTATTTATGGAAGAGAATTAGAATGTGCTATTTTAAAAATAAAAGAAAAATACTATATGAACCTTGGAGAAATTATCACAAATCATGAAATTTATGATTACGATGCTAAATATAAAGATACATCTTCAAAAACAGAAATTGTAGAAGATCTAGAAGAAATCAAGGAAACAATTTATAAAAATGCAAAAAAAATATTTGAAAATTTAAATGGACGAAATCTTTCAAGAATTGATTTTTTATACGATGTCGAAAACAATCAACTCTATGTAAATGAAATCAATACTTTACCAGGTTTTACAGAAATCAGCATGTATCCTACTTTAATTGCAGATCTTGGTTTTTCTCTTACAGAAATCATCGATCGCTTACTAGAAAATTAACTTTTAAAAGTATCACAATAATGTTCCAATAAAGCAGGATCATAATTACACACTTTTCCAGAAGGAAGAAGTAAAACACGATCAATTCCAATTTCTTTTATAAAAGATATATTATGACTCACGAGAAGAATTGTCCCGCCATAATCTCGAAAATTTTGGCCAATAATTCTTTGCGTTTCTGGATCCAAATGATTTGTTGGTTCATCTAAAATGAGAAAATTCGCACGTTTTAATAAAATTTTACAAAGAGCCACTCTGGCCTTTTCCCCAGGAGATAATACACCAACTTTCTTAAAAACATCATCGCCATGAAAAAGAAAACTTCCTAAAGCCGAACGTAGGCTTTTTTCATTATACTCCTTAGAATCTACATTTTCCAAAATTGTTTTATCAAGAGCTAAGTTTTCTTGTTCCTGTGCATAATACGCGATATCGGTTTTATTCCCCATCCAGATACTTCCTTCCAAAACTTGTAAGCTTCCAACAATCAACTTTAAAAGTGTAGATTTTCCGACACCATTTTGCCCCATAATTAAAAATCTTTCTTTATTATTAATTAAAAAAGACAAATTAGAAAATAACTTTTCCTCCCCATATCCAAAAGTAATATTATTTACTTTAACAGGAATTCTAGAACCTTCTCGATTTGGAAACATTTGAAATTTTACGGTCTTGGAAGTGGCATCCCTCGCTACTTTTTCTTTTAATTTTTTTTCAAGCAACTTCTCCCTACTTTGAGCAATTCGTTTTCTTTTTCCAGAAGAATTTGAATATTGTAAAATAAAATCTCTTAAATGTTGTTCTTCCTTTTCTTGTTTTTCAATAAGTCGCTCTTTTATCTCCGTTTCTTTTTCTCTTTTCTTTTGAAAAACACTATAATTTCCTTCAAAAACACGCATTTTTTTAGTAATTTTATCTAAAAAAAGGGTTTTATTCGTCACTTCATCCAAAAAAGAGACATCATGTGAAATAACAAGAACCATTCCTTTATAATTTTTTAAATAAGAAATAACATACTCTCTTGTTTTTGTATCCAAGTGATTCGTAGGTTCATCTAGAAGAATGATCTCCGGATTAGAATATAAAAGACGAGCAAAAGCCATTTTTGATTTTTCTCCTCCTGATAAATCTTTTAGTTTCTGATCCAATAAATCAAAAGGAATTTGCATTTTTTCAACCAAGTCCAAAAGAATATTTTCTGCTTGATATACATCAAAATATTCCAATAAATCTTGTTTTTTCCCAATTTCTTTTAATAAACGATTTTGATATACACAATCTTGTGATAAAGAAACTTTTTCATACAAAGAAGTAATTTCATTTTCTAATTTTCGAATAGGTCTTCCTTCTAAAAGATAATCCATAACTAAAATATCCTCGTTTTCTAAAACAATTTCCTGAGGTAAATAGCCAATTCTTGTATTTTTAGGATATTCAATAAAACCAGAATCTAGATTTTGTTCTTTTAATAAAACCTTAAATAACGTCGTTTTCCCAGCTCCATTAACCCCAACAACACCTACTTTATCTTCTTTTTGAGATCGGAAGAGCACACGTCTGAACTCCAGTCACCCAAGTCTA
>CAMSXY010000093.1 GCA_947065955.1 uncultured Caryophanales bacterium
ATAGACTTGGGTGACTGGAGTTCAGACGTGTGCTCTTCCGATCTGATTAATTCAAGAAGGACATCATGAAATTGTTCTTACAGGAATCCATACAGGAAATTATGGAGCAGAATTTGAAAATTACCATTTTTCAGATCTTTTAAAAGAACTTGTTGGTATAGAAGGTTTGGAACGATTACGAATATCTTCTATTGAAATTACAGAATTGAATGATGCTTTTTTATCTGTTTTAAAAGAAAGCCCTGTTTTAGTAGATCATATGCATATTCCCTTACAATCTGGATCTGATGAAGTTTTAAAGAATATGAACCGAAAATACGATACAAAATACTTTATCGAAAAAATCGAACAAATTAGAAAAATTCGTCCCAATATATCCATTTCAACCGATGTAATTGTAGGATTTCCAAACGAAGGAGAAAAAGAGTTTTTAGAAACCATTTCTACTATTGAAAAAATTGGTTTTACAAAACTACATGTTTTCCCTTATTCAAAAAGAATGGGAACCAAAGCAAGTCTTATGGAGGGACAAGTGGATGAAAAAATAAAACACGAACGTGTAAAAATTTTACTGGATTTATCAAAAAAATTAGAAATAGCTTATATGGAGCAATTTATTGGTAAAAAGGTTGATTTTTTAGAGGAAGTTAGAAAAGAAAATACCATTATTGGACATAGCGGAAATTATTTGCTTATTAAAATAAACAAAGATTTAAAGGAGTGGAAAGACCAAAAAATGGTTATGATAAAAAAGGTGGAATATCCTTATGTGATAGGAGAATAAAAGGGTATGGAGGAAGAAATATATTTGTTTACTAAATATGACGAGGCTATTTTTTTTAAAAATACGAATGGACATATGGAAAATACAAGACAAACAAGAAGTAAAATGGAACTTTTAAATCAAGTATCTTTTGGAGTGGAAAGCTTTGCCTATGATGAGGCTAGAAGAAATATTTTTCTTTCTAATCAAGAAAAGTATGAACAGTACCAATTTGTTTCTCGTATGAAAAAAAAGACAATCAGTTTTCTTTTTCCAGAAACCCTATTTAATGAAAATGAATCCTATAGGCAAGCCTTACAACGATTTTTAAGAAAAGTTCATGAACAAAAAATGGATGTTCCAAAAAGAAAAGTCATTAAAATTCTGTTTTATAGTATTCTTGCAAGTCCTTTATTGTTAAGAGAAATTCGACTTGTAAGAAAGAAGGGGTTAAGGGTGAAAGAAGATGTTTTTTGTAAAGAACCGTACCAAAAAAGATGAGAATTTTAAAGAGAATAAAGAGGGTGAGAACGTGGATAAAGATACCACAATTATTTCTTATTTGTTTGATGAAAATGAGGATACGACTTATAAATATGTTAATAATGTAGTAAAACATGTCGACCATCCACCAACAAAAGGAAAATTGATTGAAACATTATATGATGGTTTAAAAGGAAAAAGAGTTGGTAATTGTTTTATAGATAAAACAGTAGATGGCTATCGCATATTTTCTTTTCAATCACTGACAGAAAAAAAAGTATTAGAAGTTTGGGTTACTACCAAATACTTTGAAAAAAATGACGAATATGTACAAAAACTTGTAAAGTTGATAAATTTCTATGGAGAAGAAAACAATTAGAGAGTTTATAACTTTCTTTTTTTTGAAATTTTCTTGTAGTCTATTTTAAATTTTGGTATAATCGTTTTATAAAATAGGAGGAGGATGACAATGAAATTTGTTTATTCTTTTGAAGAAGGAAACAAAGATATGAAAGAAATCTTAGGGGGAAAAGGAGCTAATCTTGCGGAAATGACAAAGCTCGGACTTCCCGTTCCTGGAGGTTTCATTGTAACAACAGAGGCATGTAATACATACTATCAAGAAGGGAAAAAAATAAATGATTCTATTGTACAACAGATTCTTGATAAAATAAAAGAGTTAGAAGAGAAAACAGGAAAAGGGTTTGGAAACCCTGCCAATCCACTTTTAGTTTCTGTGCGAAGTGGAGCTAGAGCCTCTATGCCAGGTATGATGGATACCATTTTAAACTTAGGTTTAAATGATATTGTAGCACAGACTTTTTCAAATCGAATTGGAAATCCAAGGTTTGTTTACGATTCCTATCGTCGTTTTATTGCGATGTTTGCAGATGTTGTAAAAGGATATCCTAGGAGTGCTTTTGAAAACGTATTAACTAGATTAAAAACAGAAAAAAATTTGCGTGATGATACACAATTAACAGCAGAAGATATGTTAAATATTACAAGAGAATTTAAAAAGATCTATTATGATTTTGAGAAAGAAGAATTTCCACAAGACCCTAAAGTTCAGTTAATAGAGTCTATTAAAGCTGTTTTTCGTTCTTGGAATAATGAAAGAGCAATCATATACCGTCGGATGAATGATATACCAAGCAGTTGGGGAACCGCTGTAAATGTTCAACAGATGGTCTATGGAAATCGTGGAATGAACTCTGGTACAGGGGTTGCTTTTACTAGAAATCCGGCCACTGGAGAAAATGAACTTTATGGAGAATATCTTATTAATGCACAGGGAGAAGATGTGGTTGCTGGGGTTCGTACACCAAAACCAATTTCGACTTTGAAAGAGGATATGCCTACAATCTATGATTCTTTTTTACAAATTGCTAAATCACTTGAGAATCATTATCAAGACATGCAAGATATGGAGTTTACAATTGAAGATGGAAAACTCTATATCCTACAAACAAGAAACGGAAAAAGAACAGCAAGTGCTGCTTTAAAAATTGCGGTTGATCTTGTTAAAGAAGGAAAAATTTCAAAACAAGAAGCACTTTTAAAGGTAGAACCAAAGCAATTGGATCAATTATTACATAAAAATTTTGTACAAGAAAATCTTAAGAAGAGCGAAATCATCGCAAAAGGGCTAGCCGCTTCTCCAGGGGCTGCTTGTGGTAAAATTTATTTCACAGCAGAGGATGTATCAAATGCCAAAAAAAGAGGAGAAGAGACTATACTAGTACGTCTTGAAACTTCCCCAGAAGATATTCAAGGAATGCAAGATGCAAGTGGTATTTTAACAGTTCGTGGTGGAATGACTTCTCATGCGGCAGTAGTTGCTCGTGGTATGGGCAGATGTTGTGTAAGTGGATGCGAGGAAATCTCTATTCAAGAAAAAGAAAAAGTATTAAAAACAAAAGATGGAAAAATTTATAAAGAAGGGGACTATTTATCTTTAGATGGCTCTACAGGGTTTGTTTATGGAGAAAAAATTGCGATGACAGAACCTGAAATTAGTGGAGACTTCGAAGTATTTATGAATTGGGCAGATGAAGTAAGACGTCTTAAAATTCGTGCTAATGCAGATAATGAAAGGGATGCTTTGCAAGCTAAAAAATTTGGTGCAGAGGGAATTGGTCTTTGTCGTACAGAGCATATGTTTTTTAATGAAAAAAGAATTTTTTCTTTTCGAAAGATGATTCTTGCTGAAAATTCAACCCAAAGAGAAAATGCCCTTTCAGAAATCTTACCTTATCAAAAAGAAGACTTTATAAATTTATTTCGCGCTATGGAAGGAAGTCCTGTTGTTATTCGTTACTTAGATCCTCCTTTACATGAGTTTTTACCTCATACCAAAGAGGAAATTGCTGCTTTAGCAGAGAGTTTAGAAATTCCTATAGAAGACTTGAAGGAACGCATTTCTTCTTTAAAAGAGTTTAATCCAATGATGGGGCATCGCGGTTGTCGTTTAGATGTGACTTATCCAGAAATTGCCCGTATGCAAACACGTGCCGTTATCGAAGCTGCTATTGAGGTTTCAAAACAAAATATTCGAATAGAACCTGAAATTATGATTCCTTTGATAGGTGAATTAAAAGAACTTCAATATGTAAAAAAGATTGTTTGCGAAACAGCAGATGACATTATTAAAAAATCAGGTGTTTCGATTGTTTATCATGTTGGAACAATGATTGAAATTCCAAGAGCTGCTTTACTTGCAGATGAAATTGCCAAAGATGCAGAATTCTTTAGCTTTGGAACAAATGATTTAACGCAATTGACTTATGGTTTTTCAAGAGATGATGCCGGAAAATTTTTGAAGGATTACTATGACAAACAAATTTTTGAATTTGATCCTTTTGCGAAGATTGATCAAGCAGGGGTAGGAATGCTTATGAAAATAGCCGTTTCAAAAGGACGTTTAACACGTAGTGATCTTCATCTTGGAATTTGCGGAGAGCATGCAGGGGAAGTTTCAAGTGTAGCTTTCTGTGATGCTATTGGACTTGATTATGTTTCTTGTAGTCCTTTTAGAGTACCTGCCTCTCGTTTGGCCGCAGCTCAAGCGTCCATAAAGGCAAACCAATCAAAATAAAAGATGAATATGATTTGTTCTTAACTCGCATAATTATTACAAAAGATGATATTTTAAGATATTCAGATAAAATACCAGAATGTAAAAATGCAAGGTTAAAAGAACCAATTATAGTTGATATTTATATCTAAATTAGACTAAGATGACTAATAAGTCGCATATCTTAGTCTTTTTGTATGAAAAATTAATTATATGCGACAGGAAAAAAGGAGGTGAAAAAATGCGATTAATGTATTTAAAACCAAGGTTAAAAGAATTATCGCAGGAATCTAGAATTGCTTTTGTAAGACAGTTTAGACAAATAACTCAGAACGAACTTGCAGATAAATTAAATGGCGAAAGAAAAAGAAGAGCAATAACAAACTATGAAAAAGGTATAAGAACACCTAAAGATGATAGACTTTTTGAAATATCAAATATATTAAATATAAGAATAAATCCATCAATGAGTATGACTTTAAAGACCCAGTAGATATAGTTTATACCTTAATGTGGTTAGAAGAACTATATCCAGAATATCAAATAGATTTACCCATAACTTATTATAATGATAATAGTATTTTAATAAGTAAATTTATGAATGAGTGGAATGAAATGAGGTTTAAAAGAAGTAAAAGAAAAATAACATACGAAAAATATATTGAATGGAATTTAAATTATGAAATTATTGAGAATCGTCCATTTAAAGTTAATAAAGATGATTCTTTAAATGAACTTATAACAAGTATTAGAGAAAATGGATTATTAAATCCACTAGTAGTTAGAGGAAAAGAAAATGGAAGATTCGAAATGATATCAGGTCATAGAAGAAAACTAGCACCCGAATTAAATAGAGTTGAAGAAGCAGATTGTTATATAGAAGAGATCGGAAGAGCGTCGTGTAGGGAAAGAGTGTTCATCCTTGTGTA
>CAMSXY010000094.1 GCA_947065955.1 uncultured Caryophanales bacterium
CTTCCTTCTCTAAAACAATCTTTCTCAATTCATCTAGATCTACAATTCCACTTTTAAACATTTGCTCAATTTGTTGTAATTTGTTTTCTCTTTTTGTGAGAAAGTCTAGTTTTTGTTTTAACTCTTTTGTTTTAATAATCATTTGTTGCAATAATTTTACAAATTGAATTCTTCTACAACTTCTTGTTTTAATGTATATTTCGTTATATAACAATTCATTGTTCATATTAATTACTCCTGTCCAAATAAGTGATTCCAACAGCATAAGCACTCCAAATGTCTGCTTTAAATCCATAAAACCACCCTTTATTTTTCTTCGTTCCAACCCCCCCAAAGCGATCAATTAAGGCTTGTCTTATATTGCTGTCTTTAGCTTTCATACTTCCGCAAAGATTTATTTTTTCATCTTTTCTATAAATAAATGAATGTTTTAAACTTACATAATTTATAAATTCTTGTACAAAACGTCCTATCCAAACACAAGTTTCGAATACTTCTTTCCCAACCGGCATTCCATAAGAAGCAACCATTTCGATTGCTAAACTTTCGATACCTTTTGAAAATCTTGTATTAATTAGCTCTATAAGTTGATTATTATCAATTTTTCCAAATTCTACAGGTTTGTAGTTGTTTTTGTCTATTACACAATAAGCACTTTCTATATTACCTGGATCAATAGCTAATATCACCTAGATTCTCCTTTCTTATAAACCAATTCTTCTTCATTCCAATTTCCATACTTGCTTTGAAGATATTTTCTAATTTTATTTTTGATTTCTTCTCTTTCTTTTCTAGTTCCAAAATCATATTTTCTATGACATTTATTTATCGTTAATTCTGTACACATAGTAACTATATTCTTTTCTATTCCTAATCCACCTTTTGAACGTGGAATATAATGTGCATTAGGCATTACATTATAAGAATTTCCACAAATGACACAACAACCATTATCTCTTTCAAAAACTTTTTTCTTGACATTCTGTGGAATATCAGTTGCTTTACTTCTTTTAGTTTTCATTCCAACGACTTCTCTCGTTATCACAAACTTGTTTATATACAACTCTACAAAACTCATGTAATACCATTAAAATTCGATATTTATGATATGCCCATTGTTGCAAATCTGATTTCGAAACGTTATATTCTTTTGAATATTTACTCGCATTAAATGAAATCTCGTTCCATCTGTCAGCGCAAACAATCATCATTTTGGCTAATTGATAAGCTGTATTTTTATCTTCTGGAGATAAAGTCTCGTAATTATCTAAAAGCATTTGATATTGTTCTAAATCCTCTTTAAATATTCCTATCATCTTTTACCTCCCTTTCTTTATGTTCATGCATATATACTAAAATAGAATCTTCTTTTGCATTTTCTAAAAAGAAATTAGTACATTGTTCTTTACTTAAATGTGTTTTTTCAACTCGGAATTCATATGCATACTCATTATTTTCAATTTTGCTTTGAATCTTCTTTTTTAGTTCAAGTTCCTCATAGTTTCCCTCTAAAAGATACAAATCATATTCTTTAGCTCGAATTCCTTCTAAGTGTGCTGTATCTGTAATATAGAGTATCTTTTTGTCTTTACAGTAAATTCTGTATCCACAATTTGGAACGTCATGATAAGCCTTTATAGGCATTATTTGAAATAATGAATAATCATACTTTTGTCCAATTTTTAAAACATCTATATTTTTCTTTGGAACACCGCAATCGATTAAGTTTTGAACAAGCCAGTTGCAACAAGCGAATCGTAATGTAGGTCTTTCTTGTGATAGTCTTTTTATAGTTACTTTGTTAAAGTGATCAGAATGAATGTGAGTTAGAAGAACTATTTTTATGTTTTTATAATAGTTCTTCAACTTTTTAAAACTCACGCCACAATCAATTAAAATGATTTCTTCTATGACTGTTGCATTTCCATCGCTACCAGAATTTAAAATTTTATATTTCACTTAAATTCATCTGCTTCATAATTTTGGAATCTGTTACACTGCCTACTTCTTTATTTTCTTCATCAATTTGTTCAATAATTAACTGATTTTCTTCGATATTATCAATGTATTCATGACCTCCGTCTTCACGAATTACTGCCATATCATTTTCATAAGCAGTTTGCATTTCAATGCTCATCGGACAGCCACCTTTAGAAATTAATTGGCGTAACATTGTCTTGTAAGCCATTCCATCAAAATCCTTATACCAAAATGAAGAATACTTCCACAAATCACCTTCCGGGACTTGCCCACTTTTTAGTTTTTCGTATCCAGCAATGCTAAAAGCATTCGAATATTTATCTGCATGTTTCAACATTTTTTCTTTAGACCAATACATCGTTTTTCTAAAACCATTACTTAATTCAAACATCGCATAATACCCTATTGTTTTGGCATTTTCTCTTTCTATTTCATCATCAATAAGTTTAACTTCGATTTCTTCATTCAAAGGATCGTAACTTAATAACTCACCTCCTTTAATAGTTAATACGTTTAGCTTTTTTAAAAGTCCAGAACGAATGGCTAATTGTTGATATCCTTTGTATCCTAATTGAAATTGTGCCTCTTTAATTCCTTTTTTTGTATTTTTAAAAGGCACCATATAGAATTGTCCTAATTGTGGACTTGGACTTAAATTTAAAGCTGCACCGATTAAGGCTGCACTAAAAATACTTGTATTTGTACATTCCTTCAAAGTCGGATTATTTTGTACTGCACTTACAATGCTTGTAATAAATTGTTGACCTTGTTTTCCACCAACAATTGATTCTACTTTTTTCTTAACAATATCGTTTGACATAAACATATCAAAAGCCATTGTATCTTTTGTAACTGGTTGTTTTGTTTGAGCGGTTACTACATTATTCATAATCATATCCTCCAACATTTAAAAATTCTTTTAATCTTTTTGCTTGTTCTTTTGAACAACGTACTTTGAAATGAAATTCAAAAATTTCCTCTTTTTCTTCTCTTGGTGCCTGCAATACCCCTTCTACCTTTTCAATTACTTCTCGTTCTTTTTCAATGACCCCTTTCTTTTGTTCTTCTTTTTGACTAATTAGATTTAATGTTGCGTGTCTATCATTTACTGTTTTAATAGCAGAAGAGAGATCTTTTGATTTTAAATATTCAACTAAAATCTCGTTTGAATTTTCAATAGAATTAATTGTTGCTATATCCTTTGCTATTGAATCAACTTTTTGGATCACTTCTTCTTTTGCTTTCTTAGTCAATTCTTTTTTTTCTGTCAATAATCCTAAAGTTATGTTTATATTTAATTCTTCAAACGATAGATAGCTTTCATCTATATTTTTAGAAATACGATATTCTTCAAAATAAATTTTTAATTTTTCTAAAATAGTGTTTTTAATTTCATTTTCAACGTTATCAATTTTTTCTTTCAAAATGACATCAGCATTTTTAAACTTATCACTCACATAATTACTATAAGTTTCTTCAAATTTGGCATATGGTTCTAAAATTTTATTTTTAACTATTTTTCTCTGTGTTTCTAATTCTTTAAACTTATTAGATAATTCTGCCCTAACCTTTTTGACTTCTTTTACTGTTTCTTCACTACAAATTAAATTTGTAGCATTATTAACTTTTAAATCTATTTCTTCACTTAATTTTTTTAAGTTTTCTTCAATTATTGGTAATTGTTTTACTATAATTAATTCTTCCATAAAATCTCCCTCTTAAATTTCTACATTTTTAGTAAGTGTTTTTAATGCACTTACTTTCATTTGATCGTTTACATCAGATTTAATGTATTTAATGAATTCTTTTAAAGTTCCTTCTAAATATTCGGTTTGTGATGTTAAAGTGTGAATTTCATCTTGTAGTTTTTCAATTTCATTGTCTTTTTCTGCAATATCACGTTCATATGTGCAATATGAAATTTTTTCTGGAAAAAATTCTTCATAACTATTCACTTTCTTTCATCATCTCCTCTAATTCTTTTATTTCTTCATCATTTAAAACTTTGCTTTCAATTTTTTTATTAAACCAGTCTGGCTTCATTTCTGCTTTTTTTTGTTTAGTTTCTGACTTACACTCTTTTAACGTTTTGAAATGTTTATCAAACCAATTTTTTAAAATTGCTTCAACATAACTAAAATTTTTTTTATCATTTAAAATTGCTTTTTCAAAAGCATATTTGATAATATCTTCATTAAATTTGAAATCATTCTGCCACTCAAAAACCCTTGAAACCTCTGTTGGAGAAATAGTCCTTCCGAAATTTTTTTCAACATAATTAAATAAGTTAATATTATTATCAATTTCAATTTCATTTTCAGTTGCATTTTCATTTTCAGAGTTTGCTGGATCATTTGCTTCTGCTTTTGCTTGAGTATTTGCTTTAGCAAAATCCTTAGCATTTTTTTTGTTTACACCTTTTTTGCCTGCTTCTGACCTTTTATCACTTATAATTCCATCATTTTTCATTCTTTTTTGAAATAACATATCTTCTTCCAAAATTAAAACTTTTTCGTCTAATAATTCAATCAAGGATTCTTCGATTTCAGACAAATCGTATGGCATTTGTTTAGCAAGTTTTAAAGCAAAGTTTTTTATGTTGCTATCAGTTTGCTTGTCTTTTTGCTTAAGCAAAATACAACCATATTTATCACTTTTGTGCAAAATACACATAATTCTAATATAAACACCTGTAGATTTTGCACTACATTCTATTAATTTTTCATCAGTTAAAAAATCTTGCACGTACAAAGGTAAGTAAGGTTGATTTCTTAAAGACATATTCCACTCTTGCCTCCTCTCTTTTCTTAAATTTGCATTTTCTAAATTTTTCAGTTATAATTAAATCGTTAATTTTTTTCATAAATTAATGACCTGTCGTTGTCGCTAGCAACGACATTTTTTTGTGTATCATTTTGTGTATTAAAATGTGCGTCAATAAATAAGACTGCTAGTACACTAATAAAAAAGCATATCATCACTTTACTTTTAAACACTTCTTTCATTTAGATCGCCTCCTTTTGTGTTTTATATAGAAGTTTTATTGCCTCTTCTATTTCTTTCGCTTTTTCTTTCTGCTTTTTTTTGCTTGGCGGATTTACAACTTCTACTTTCAAAGATCGGAAGAGCACACGTCTGAACTCCAGTCACCCAAGTCTATCT
>CAMSXY010000095.1 GCA_947065955.1 uncultured Caryophanales bacterium
ACGAGATAGACTTGGGTGACTGGAGTTCAGACGTGTGCTCTTCCGATATAATTTTCCTTGATTTTTTTATAATCTATACTAGAAAAAAAGAAAAAACATCTGCACATAAAATGTAAATATTTCTTAAAAATTGCTTCATTCTAAATAACATATCTTTCTTATATTTATATAATATTTTTAAATAACAGAAGCACAAACTTTCTTATAAAAACAAAAAAAAACAAAGAATATCAAATTTATACTTTGTTTTTTTATAAATTTTTTTAAATAACATTTTTTTCATCATTATAAAATATTTGAACTCATTTCAACGTTCTTTTCTATCTTTAATAACAATTCTTTTTTGACTTGACAAGAAAGATCATAAGTAGAAGTATCATATAAAATATATATATTTTTAACTTTTTGAAAATCTATTTTCTTTACTATCTCTAGTTCATCTTTTGAAAAAGAGGTTTTTTCTCTCTCAATTCCAGCCATTAAAAGACGAACTTTATAATCTAAACATCTTGGTCCCCCCACAAAAACTTGTTTTACAGACGGAGACTTTAAATATTCAAAATCAACATCATAAATCCACCCTATAAACTCAGAAGAATTCTGACGATCATAATAATCATCTAAAAGCAAAATAATTGCTTTTTCTTCCTCATTATTAGCTACACAATCTAAAGTTCTTGTACAGGAAATAGCACTTTGCCCTTTAGCCATCATTTGTACAATCTTAACACCTTTTTTTTCTTCCTCTTTTAATCGAGTATCCGTTACTTCATGCTTTTTTAATATCTCACATATTTTTTCATAAGGAAATTGAAGTTCATGAAAAAGAGTTATCGCAGCAAGTTCATTATAAAGATGAAAAAGAACAGAACTTATTTTAGGAAACGTATATTCTTTTCCTTTTATATCAACGACAATTTGGTTTTCTTGTATTTCTTTTAAAACACAATCTGCTTTTTTACTTTCAAATCCACAATTTTCGCAATGGCATATACCTATATGATGATACTTTAAAGAATCAAAAGTAAGAGGCGTATCACATTTTGGACAAGTAGAATAATCCATAACCAGGCTTTCCTTCTTTTCCTTATCCTCTTTCAATTTCGCCATTCCAAAATAAACACTTGAAAAAGTATCTCCTAATCGACTAGAACATAAATCATTGGCATTCAAAATACATTTAGTAGAAGATGGAATATTTTCCTTTAAAATATTAAAAATATACTCTGGATGGGCATTTCTTTTTAAAGAATCTCGAAATAAATTGGTAACAATTACATAATCAGGTCGCACAGCTTTAAGAAGATAACGAGAAAAACGTTCATCTAATTCGAGTACAACAACTTCTTTTTTAGTTTTATTAAAAATATTTACACTACTTGAAAGAGTTGTTGCAACTCCAGTATCAATATTTGCTCCTAAACGATTCGTAGCAACGCTTAATCCATTATCTTCAAAAAAATCTGCAATTAAATTAGTAGTTGTTGTTTTCCCATTCGTCCCAGTTACTGCAATAACTAAATTAGCCTTTTTCACATTCTTCAAAAAATCTGGACAGATTTTAAGAGCAACAACACCAGGAAAATGGGAAGCGCTTTTTTTAAAAAGCCTTAAAAAGAACTTCGTACACTTAGACGCCCACAGGGCAAAATAAAAACGAACTTTCATAATTCCACTCCTAAACCTCTTAATACGAAAGTATTTTACAATTTCAATAAACAAATATATATGGTTATTTCATATTTTTTTGTACTTTTTTAAATTTTATAACCACTTACAAAGGCATTATACCATAAACAAGAATATTAGTCTACAAAGGAAAAATTTTTTCTAAAAAACATTTAAGCACCACATTTTTTAGAAAAATAAAAAAACTTCTAAACATAATATAATATCCTTAAAATTTTATTTTGTTCCTATAAAAAAAGGAATTTACTAATTTATAAAACAAAAAAAGAACTTCTATTTTACAGAAGCCTTTATAGTATTAAATACTTTTTCATTATCACTTGAAACAATATAAATAAGGTAATCCCCTAATTTTTCTTCTTTTCTATTTTTTACAAGCTCATATTGATCTGGTAAATAGGTTTTCCATTGTTCTTCCAATCTTTTCATATAAGCATTGATTGCGTCTTTTACTTCTTGTTCCTTTCCACTTGCTGGTCTTACAATAATATAAGTATTTGACTGTACAATCATCATAGGAGTTTCCATTAAAAATTCGTCTAAACTAGCAGGATCTATATTTAATGTATCTTTAACATTTTCTTTAGTTACTTCCATCATAGCTCCAAAAATTGGTTCTTTTACATCTTTAACTGCTTTTAATAGTTTTTCATTATCTTTTGAAACAACATAAACAAGATATCCTTGATACTCTTCCATTTTATTTTCTTTATCTGTGATATTTCCTAAAAAAGTATTCATTTCTGTTTTTACATCTTCCTTTTTTCCATCGGCTGGTGCAAGAACAGCTAAAAGTTCCTTTGTATTCTCGTCATAATATAAAGAACTTTCTTCCTTTATATTTTCTTTAGTAAGACCTAATTTTTCAGAATAATCAAAATCGTAAACATATTCTAAAGTTCCTTCAAAATAATCTGTATTGGAAGCTAGTTCAGAAACGCCTCCCAAATAAAATCCATCTTTCTTTGCAACAGATAAATCTTCTTTTACCTTTGAAAGATCTAATTGAATATTTTCCTTACCACATCCTGTAAAGGTAAGTAAACTTGCACAAGTAAGTGCAATCGCTAATGCTTTTTTCATTTTATTCCTCCTCGCATTTTTGATAAATTTGATACGCACCATCTTTAAAGACAATAATATTGTTTTTTTCTTTTTTGTCTTTATAGATAACCCCCTGTCCTATTTCTTCTATAGTAGAAATATATTCTCCAATCTGGCTTTCTAAAACAGGTTTTTCTACTTTTTCATAACAAACCCCTTCTATAAAAACAGAAGAAAGGGAAGTTCTAGAAATTGATCTTGAAATAGGAATCTCACTTGTTTTATATTCTCCTATAAAGAATAGTAAAAAAAGCGTCGCAATCACTGTAGCCCCCCTAAATAAGAACTGAAAAGGACGTCCCCCTTTTTTTTCTAAAACTTTTGTAAGCATTCTTTGTTTTTGAGTTTCGGTTGGAACGATCGCATCTAATCTATGGAGGATTTCTTTATTTTTCATAACTCCTCACTTTCTAACCAATCTTTTAGAATCATCCGTCCTCTTTGAAGTTGTGAGCGTATAGTAGCAGGTCTTACATGAAGTATACGAGCAATTTCTTCTGTTTTATATCCCTCGTAATAATAAAGATAAAGAATTCTTTTCCACTTTTTAGGAAGTTTTAATAAAACCTTTAAGGTTTCATCTTCTAAAGTCTCTTCCCCCTGTTCCTCTAAAAGTGAAATATCTATATTTTTACGCCACCAGTGTTTAAAATGATTTTTACACAAATTAGTAGCAGTTACAATCAACCAAGCCTTTTCATGTTCTTCATTTTCAAATACTGGTTTTTTTTGGATCAATTTTATAAAGGTATTTTGTGTCGCATCTTCCGCGTCCGCTTTATTTTTCATATACATAAAACATATTCGATACACCATATCTACATGTTTTGTATAGATTTTTATGATGTCGTTTTCTTGACGAACGAAAACCGACATTCTCTCACTCCCTCCATAAACAATACAATTGTATATTACAAAATGTTGCATTTTTTTTAACTTTTTTTATTATATCTTATTTTTAAATAAAAAAACAGGTTTTTTTCCTGCTTTTTTATGAAATTTCGATAATTTTCACATCATATTTTCCATTAGGACTGTCCACTGTAACTGTACTTCCAACGGAAGCACCTAAAATTGCTTTAGCAATAGGAGATTCATTAGAAATCTTATTCGAAAAAGGATCAGCTTCTTTACTTCCGACAATACTATAGACTTCTATTTCATGATCATCTAAATACTCTATTTTAACATTCGTTCCAATAGTTACTTTATCAGTTTTTACTTCTTTTATAATGACAGCCTTTTCAATAAGAGCTTCTAATTCTTGTATTTTTCCTTCTACTTGAGCTTGTTCTGTTCTTGCTGCATCGTATTCAGCATTTTCACTTAAATCACCTTGTGCACGAGCATCTTTTAAAGCATTAATGATTTCTGGTCTTTTTTCTAATTTTAAATAATCTAATTCCTTTTTCATTTCCTCTAAACCAGCTTCTGTAACATAAAAATCTTTTGTATTTGCCATTTTTATCACCTTTCAATTTCAACTACCAAATAATACTACAAATTATTTTCTTTGTCAATATTTCCATATAATACAAAAAGCAAAAGCAAGGAAAACCTTTAAGTGAATTTTTCATTATTTATCATTAAGGTTCAAAAGATTTTACAGCATCCTTTTTATTTACTTTAAAACATCACAAATCGTAACTCGGTAAGAATTAATATTTATCTTATTTTAAATTTAATTCTTGGTTCTTACAATCCAAATGTTAAATCAACACCTGTAAGTTCCATAATTGAAATTCCATCATGCTCTAAACTAAATGTACAATTTGCGGTTAAACTTAAACTCTTCAAAATAGACTTTTGTCTTGGCTTAAAATAAATATATTCATGAGCATAACTTGAAATTCCAGAAGAACCTCCACTTTTGATATCTAAACTATTTGCCCACATATGATTCATATAACTACCTCCAGATGCAATAACAACAAGTGGATCAATATACCCATTTTCTACAGCTTGTTCTAATGTCAAAGAAGAACCATCGGCAAAGTTTAATTTAAAATTGGAAAATTCGCTATCTGGAGTTCCCCATCCAGCACCAATATATATTTGCACCCATGCGTTTTGAGAAACGTCTTTTATTAATTCGTATGTATTTGCTCCCTTATTAATAATACTAGCAGAAGAATTTGTTGCATAAGGAGAAGGATTCAATGGAGTTCTTTTGGTATGTTTATCAATTTCGGTTGTCAATCCTGCCGTTCGATCATAATTTCCAGAAAAATAATCATCCTGTGGATCAAGTTTAGAAACAGAATATAATTTCCCATCAGTTAAATTTCGAACATAAATACTTTCATAAAGATCCTCTATCTTCGTTCCATAATAAGACC
>CAMSXY010000096.1 GCA_947065955.1 uncultured Caryophanales bacterium
ACTTAGTATACCATTACTAAAGTTTTTTGTGTCTATATATCTATACTAGCACCAAATTGAAATAGTTTTATTTTAATAAATTGTAGGATGTTAAAGCTATCGTTGAATTTCTATATAAAGGCATTTATTGATAAACTCTAACTTTTATATAAAAAAATACAGAAAAATCTGTATTAAAATTCTGAAAAAATATCATCAATATCATCATCGGCAGCTGCATTAAACTTCATTCTTTCTAATAAATCATTTTTAGGAGGTGCTGGTGGAGTAGGAGGTATAGAGGTTTCTCTTTTTACACTTCCAAGAGATGAGGCAGAGGAAGTTTCAACTCTTTTCTCTGGTGGCCTTACTGTTTGCGAAGCTGTTCTTTGAGGAGTTACAATAGGTTTTGAAGGCTCTTTAGCAACTCTTTCAACTCTTTCTGTTGGAGCTTCTTTTTTATTGGTTAAATCTACAAAATCTAAAGAAGATTTTAAATCCATAGAGCCAGCGATACGATCATCGTCCTCTAATTCAATAATTTTTAAAACTTCCTCAAAAGTAGTTGCGCCTTCTGCAACTTTTTCAAGACCATCTTGAAGAAGGGTTGTAACATCAGAAGTATATACGAGCTCACGCATTTTCTCTTTAACGATTCCTTCACTTAAAGCATCTTTAATTTCTTGATTTATTAATAAAACTTCATGAATAGCAATTCGTCCTTTATAACCATTCCCACAATATTCACAGCCCTCAGCAGAATAGATCTGAGAAACATCTTTATGTAAAACTTTACGGAAAAGACGTTTTTCATATTCATTAGTTGGTCTTGCTGTTTTACATTTTGGACAAAGACGACGCGCTAATTTTTGTGAAATAATTCCAGTTAAAGCACTTGCTAGTAAGTAACGTTCTACATCCATATCCAAAAGACGTTCAATGGTGTTTAAAGAGTTATTTGTATGGATCGTAGATAATACTAAGTGACCTGTAATAGAGGCACGAACTGCGATTTTAGCTGTTTCAGTATCACGAATTTCTCCAATCATAATAACGTTTGGATCTTGACGTAAAATAGAACGAAGGGAAGTTGCAAAGTTTAAACCAATTTCGCTGTTTGTTTGAATTTGATTAATTCCTTCAATATCCATTTCAATCGGATCTTCTACTGTAATAATGTTGGTTTCCTCACGGTTTAATCTTTGTAACATAGAGTAAACTGTTGTCGATTTTCCACTTCCAGTTGCTCCAGTAACTAAAACAATTCCATTAGGAACATTTAGCATCTGTAAAACTTTTTTATAATTTGATTCGCTGAAACCTAAATTTTCAAGTCCAGATACACTCATAGAGTAATCTAAAATACGAATAACAATTTTTTCACCATTGCTGGTTGGAATACTGGATACACGAAGATCCAAATTCACATCTTGCAAAGTGGCCTTAATAGCACCATCTTGTGGAAGACGTGATTCTGTAATATTCATACCAGATACAATTTTAATACGAGTTACTAAATTCTTTTTAATAGAATTAGGAACTTCTGTATAATCAATTAAAGCACCATCAATACGAATACGTACTTTCATAAAATCAGCATGAGGATCAAAGTGAATATCACTTGCCCCTCTTTTACTAGCATCTAACAAAATTTCATTGACAATTTCTACGACAGGCATTTTCTCGTAGTCAAATTTTCGTAGCATTTTTTCATCCCCTTTTATCTTTTAGGACTAGTTTTTATCCTAAATGTATTATATAATAGTTTTAGAATAAATTCAATATAAAGGAGATAAGTTATGAAAAAAAAACAGAAAGGGTTTGTCCTTGTAGAAACTTTGGTAGTATCTTTACTGGTTCTTACCGTTTTGATTTTTTTGTTTTTACAATTAAATACAATTAATTTAAATTATCAAAAAAGTTTTCGTTATAATACTGTAGAAGGACTTTACAGTGCCAACAATATGAAAGTCTATATTCTTAAAAATGGATATGAAAATTTAGTAAAAGAAATGAATGAAAAAAAATCTTATATAGATATTACAAATTGTCAAAATTCTTCTTTAAACAATACGAGTCAATGTTCTAACTTGATAAAAGCTTTACAGATAAAAAAAATTCTCTTTACGACAGATAATGTTGAAAGTCTTTTAACCCAAAATGAAGTATTTGAACAAAAATTTTTAGACTTTATGAAGTATATGAAAACCAATCAGGAAAATAAGTATCGTTTAATTATTGCTTTTGAAAACGACACTTATGCAACTATCAAATTTTAGGAGGTGTTTTATGAAAAAGAATGGATTTACACTAGTAGAACTTATAACAACCTTTGCCCTTATTTCAGCGATAGTGATCGTACTTGTACAACTCGTTTTAAATGTTAAAAACACCTACGAAAAATTAGGTGTAAAAACGGAACTTTTGCAAACACAGGGAACCCTTTTAGATAAAGTTTATACATCCCTTTTAACAAAAAATGTACAAATTATTTCTTACTGTGGGGAGAATTGTTTAGAATTTTATTACCAAAATGGAACAAGTGAAAGACTAACGGTTGATAGAGAAAATAAAATTATATCCTTTGGTAAACATACTGCATCCTTTCTGGATTTAGTAAAAATCTCTTCTTTAGAAACATCCATTTCGTATGCTCAAAAAGAACTTGTCAATAAAGAAGATGCTATCTTTGAAATACATATTCCAGTTACCGTTTCGACCATTCATGACCAAGATTTTGGAATCCATGTTATCTTTCAATACAATCAAAATATGGTATCTATAGTAAAGTAAGCCAAAGATCAAAGAAAATTGCTACCAAAAAAGAAGAGATAAAAGCATGAAGAATACGAGCCGTCAAAAAGGGTAAATAACGGATTTTAGTATCACTTAAGATACTGATAACCTGCATATGAACGCTGAGACCCCCAAAAGAGATAATCATAGTGGATAAAATGCTTTTCATTTTAAGAGGGATATTTAAAATACTTACATATTTAAGACCTTGTGTCATTTCAAAAAAACCATTAATTAAACTTTGATAAAAACTATTTACATTTAAAATATTATCTAAAATGGTAGTAATGACTAAAAACATCGTAACAACACCTAAAATGAGTAATAGAGTATGAATACTATTAAGGAGAGCTTCTGTGATAATTTGACCAAAACCTTTTGGATTATCAACTCTTTTTTTATGCATTTTTAAAATAGAATGGGAGATGGAAAACGTTGTTTTTTCTTTTGGACAAGGATAATAATTTCGGAAAATAAGTCCAATGAAAATATTTCCCAAATAATGACAAATTAAAATTAAAAATCCAACTTCTTTATTATTTAAAAAAAGAATAGAGATGGTTCCTAAAATAAAAAGAGGATTGGAAAAATGAGAAAACGTTAAAATTTTTGAGGCTGTATGCTCATCCAATTGCCCATTTAAATAAAGTTCTCTTGTATATTTCGCATTACTTGGAAAACCTGATAGGAGACTCATAAAAAAGATAAAAGCCCCTTTTCCATTTGTTTTAAAAACTTTTGTAAAAAGGGGAGTAAAAAGACCTTCCATCAATTCTACAAAACCATAATTAATAAATAATTCGGAAAGAACAAAGAAAGGAAATAAAGAAGGAAAAATATTTTTTTGCCAAATACTAAAGGAAAAATTAACAGATTCTAAAATAGTACTAGAATCTGTGAGTATTTCAAACATAATACCAAAAAGAAGAAGCATAATCAGTATGCTTGTTTGAACTTTCTTCATTTTCTCACCTAATTAATATAATTCAGAAATTAAAAAGCTAGAACTCTTTTAAAAAGAATGAAAGAAAAAAATTTTCATAAAATAAATCAGGAGCGTGATAAAAATGAAAAATTCTATTAAGAAATATCTTAAAAACTATATAAAATATGTTCTTATCTTTTTTATTGGATTTGCCCTTGCTTTTATAGAACTACCTTTTTATATTAATGCACCAGGTGGACTCATTAATGTAAGTAATCGAATTAAAGTTGTTGGAGAAAATACCTCTTCAGGAAGTTTCAATTTAGCGTATGTAACAGAATATCGAGCAACCATTCCCAATCTTCTTATCGCCCTTATAAATCCCAATTGGGATATTGAAAGTTATAAAGAAGCCCTATCCAGTAATGAAAACAAAGAACAAGCCCATATAAGAAGCGTAAAAATGTTAAAAGAATCGTATGATAATGCTATTTTGGTTGCTTTTAAAAAAGCCGAAAAATTTTATCAAATTACAAATCGAGAATTTTATGTAACCTATGTGGATACTTATGCCAAAACAGATCTTGAAATAGGAGATAAAATTTTAAAAGTTATGGATCTTCCGATTGAATCTAAAGAAGATATTACCCATATTCTTTCAAAGAAAAAAGTAGGAGATGAAGTTTCGATCGAAGTTCTAAAGGAAGGAAAAATTTATCACAAAAAAGCTTCTATTCAATTGGTAGAAGAAAAAAAAGTAATTGGAATTGTTTTAACAGAAGAAAAAGAAATTGAAACAAATCCCGAAATAACTATGGAATTTAACCCTTCTGAATCTGGCCCTTCTGGTGGATTGATGTTAAGTCTTACCATCTATAATAAACTAATAGAAAAAGATCTTACAAAAGGAAAAACAATTGTAGGAACAGGAACTATTGATGAAAATGGGAAAGTAGGATCGATAGGGGGAGTAGCGTATAAATTAAAAGGAGCTATTAAAAAAGGAGCGGAAATTTTCTTTGTCCCAAGTGGAGAAAATTTTGAGGAAGCAAAAAAATTAAAAGAAGAAAAAAATTATTCCATTACACTTGTTCCGATTGATACTTTTGAACAAGCTGTAGACTTCTTAGAAAATTTATAAAAGCTTATAAATAAAAGGAAAATATTGGAAATAAAGTAGACTTTCTACTTTTTTTTTGTTACAATGAAAGAGGTGATATACGTGCAAAGAAGTGAAGTAGACCGAAAAAAAATAACCCCTATGATGAATCAATAAGATCGGAAGAGCGTCGTGTAGGGAAAGAGTGTTCATCCTTGTG
>CAMSXY010000097.1 GCA_947065955.1 uncultured Caryophanales bacterium
ACTCTTTCCCTACACGACGCTCTTCCGATCTATGTAAGTTGAAAGATAATATGGTAGAAAATAATTTGTTTGCAGATCAACTTAATAACTTAATGAAAGAAAAAGAAAATATTAATAAAGAACTGAAAAATAAAAATTTATATCTTCAAGGTTTGTATGAAGATTTTAAAAAAGGATTTTTAGATGAAGAACAATATATATTTTTGAAAACAAAATATAAATATGATTCTAATAAATTAGAAGAAAGATTACATACAATTGATATAAGACTGTTAGACATTCAAATAAAACAAAATAAATTGAAAGATAAAAAAACTCTATTTAAAAAATATAAACAAATTAAAGAATTAAATGTTGAAATCGTTAATAATTTTATAGATCAAATCGTGATTGGAAAATACGATGAAGAAACTGGGCAACGTAAAATTCATATAGTATGGAATTTTACAGATTAAAATTATAATAGAAGAAATATCAATATGTAGCAGTTGCACCCGTTGGACCTGTTGAACCCGTTGGACCTGTTGCACCTGTTGCACCCGTTGGACCTGTTGCACCTGTTGCACCTGTTGCACCTGTTGGACCTGTTGGACCCGTTGGCCCAGTTGGACCCGTTGGACCTGTTGCACCTGTTGGACCTGTTGGACCTGTTGCACCTGTTGCACCTGTTGGACCTGTTGGACCTGTTGGACCTGTTGGACCCGTTGGACCTGTTGGACCTGTTGCACCTGTTGGACCTGTTGGACCTGTTGGACCTGTTGCACCTGTTGGACCTGTTGGACCCGTTGGACCTGTTGCACCTGTTGGCCCGGTTGGACCACCAGAGGATCCAGCTGGCCCAGTTGGACCCGTTGGCCCAGTTGGACCCGTTGGACCAGTTGGTCCTATTAAGCCAAAGCAACTTGTGCATTTTGGTAGACATCTACTGTCTTTTTCTATTTTTTTTAAAATTTTTTCATAATTATTATTACACGGCATATTCTTTACTCCTTTCGAAGTATTATATGCAACCCTTTATTTATCGCTTATTGTAAATGTGGTCCATTTTATTGAAAAATAATACATTTATGCTATTTGGAGTTAGAAAATTTGATATAAAAAAACTAGGGTATCCCTAGTTTTTAAATCTCAATTATAATGGTGTAACATTGGTAGCTCTATTTTTAGAACTATCTTTTGGATCTTGTTCAATATCAAATGTTACTTTTTGTCCTTCTTCAAGAACCTTATAACCTTCTTTGTTTATAGCAGAAAAATGTACAAAGATATCTTCTTTTGTTTCATCATTTGTAATAAAACCATATCCTTTGTCATTTTTGAACCATTTTACTGTACCTTGATTCATATTTCCTCCTTAAATTTTGTATATTTTTGTTCGTTTTTAAATATACATTCAGAATTATATCATAGATTAGTATAAACTGTCAATTTGCATTTTAAATAAATTTTACCAAATGAAAAAAAATAGTTGACATTATTATTAGGATTATGCTACAATTAAATTGTTCTGATATTTTGGGGAATTAGCTCAGTTGGCTAGAGCATCTGCCTTGCACGCAGAGGGTCAAGGGTTCGAGTCCCTTATTCTCCACCATTTAGATATGTAATCGTTGGCTATCAACGTTTTTTTTTGCTTTTCATGTATCCTTACTTAAAGAAAAAAATGAGATTTAAAACTCTTAAACTATATTTAATTAATAAGAAAGGACTAACAGATAATACAATAACGATTTATATAAGTAAACAGTTATTAAAAACATAGGAACCTTTTTTAGTGTTATTTTAAAATGTATATTAATTTTTTATAGGAAATGTCTTATGTTATGTTATAATAAAAGAAGAAAGTTGGTGTGTTATGAGTTTAACAGCAGGTATAGTTGGTCTTCCAAATGTTGGAAAATCTACTTTATTTAATGCAATTACAAAAAAAAATATATTAGCAGCAAATTATCCTTTTGCAACGATTGATCCAAATGTTGGAGTTGTAACCGTTCCTGATAAAAGATTAGAATTTTTAGAGAAGCTTTATGTACCTAAAAGTTTAGTTCCTACGACTTTTGAATTTACTGATATAGCAGGCCTTGTTAAGGGGGCTTCCAAAGGAGAAGGTCTTGGGAATCAATTTTTATCTCATATACGAGAGGTAGACGCAATTGTAGAAGTAGTACGTTGTTTTGAAGATAAAAATATTATTCATGTAGAAAATTCTGTTGATCCTATTCGTGATATTGACATTATTAATGTAGAATTAATGCTTGCGGACTTAGAAGTTATTGAAAATCGTATTAATCGAGTTTCTAAGAAGGCTATTATGAGTAAGGATAAAGAAACTCTTCGTGAAATAGAAGTATTAGAAAAAGTGAAAAAAGGATTAATGGAAGATCTTCCTGCTAGAAGACTTTCTTATACAGAAGAAGAGATTAATATTCTAAAACCTTTTCATTTGCTTACTTTAAAACCTATTATTTATATGACCAATATTGGGGAAGATGAGCTTCTAACCTCAAATAGCTATGTTTCACAAGTAGAGGAGTATGCGAAAAAAGATTCTGCACAAGTTATTACCGTTTGCGCAAAGATTGAATCGGAATTAAGTGAATTAAGTGATGAAGATAAAGCTATATTTTTAAAGGATTTAGGTATCGAGGAAAGTGGACTTGATAAGCTTATTAAAGCAACTTATTCCCTTCTTGGACTTGCAACTTATTTTACAGCAGGGGAAGATGAGGTACGTGCTTGGACTTTCCATGTTGGAATGAAAGCTCCTGCGTGTGCAGGGATTATTCATTCGGATTTTGAAAGAGGTTTTATTCGAGCAGAAGTTATGAGTTATGAAGATCTTCATACTTGTGGAAATGAGAAAATGGTTCGTGAAGCTGGGAAAATGCGATTAGAAGGAAAAGAATATAGTATGCAAGATGGGGATATTTGTTATTTTCGTTTTAATGTGTAGAGATAAATCATATATTTTAAAGAGATTATAATCTTTTTCTTTACTTTTTAAGGAAATTTTGTTATAATCTTTCGTGAGTATGAATTTACTCCTTGCTTTTTTAAGCCGAGAAGACCATAAGGAGGTGTAAGAATATGAGAAACTATGAAATTATGTTTATTGTACGTCCTACATTAGGAGAAGAAGAGGTAAAAAAAGTTGTAACGACTTTTGAAAGTGTTTTAACTTCTAATGGAGCTGAAATTACAAATTTCAAAGAAATGGGACAACGTGAATTAGCGTATGAAATCAATAAATTTAAAAGCGGTTATTATTTTGTCTTTACGATCACATCAAAAGATGATAAAGCTGTAAATGAATTTAGTCGTTTAGGAAAAAATAGTCAAGATATTATACGTCTATTAGTTACCAAAGTAGAAGACTAGGAGGCTTTATGAATAAAGTTTGTTTGATTGGGCGACTTACTGCGAAACCAGAGTTGCGTTATACAGGCTCTAATATTGCAACCACCCGTTTTACTCTTGCTGTGAATCGTTCTTTTACGAATGCACAAGGGCAACGCGAGGCAGATTTTATTAATATGCTTGCTTGGAGAAAAACGGCAGAATTAATTTGCAATTATTTTGATAAAGGAAGTCTTATTGGGATCGATGGAAGAATTCAAACAGGTTCTTTTGATGATAAAGACGGAAATAAAAGATATACGACTGAAGTTGTTGTTGAGAATGTTTATTTTATTGAAAGTAAGGGGCAATCACAAGGAAGAAGTATGGGGATGGAAAGTAGTGCTTCTGTAAGTCCTTATGATTACCAAAATAATGTTCCAACTGGAATGAATGTAGAAGAAGATCCGTTTGCAGATTTTGGAGATAGTGTATCCATTGATGATGATTTCCTAGAATAATAAAGGAGGAAATAAGATGGCAGAATTTTATAGAAAAAAGAAAAAAATATGTCAAATGTGTGCTGGTAAAGGCGTAGATTATAAAGATGCTGATATTATTCGTAAATATATTAGTGACAAAGGAAAAATCTTACCTAGAAGAATTACTGGAAACTGTGCAAAACATCAAAGATATATTGAAAATCAAATTAAAAAAGCACGTTTTATGGCTTTAGTACCATTTGTTAAATAAAAAAAGAATAGTTTAAAACTATTCTTTTTCATTTTCTTCTTCTACTAGAATTGCATTTGTGGGACATCCTTCTGCAACTTCTAAAATGTCTTCTTTCGTATTTTCTTCTTCGTTTTCCTTTTTGATAACTTGAGAAAGGCCATCATCATCTAGTTCAAAAACAGAAGGCATTGTACTAGCACAAAACCCACATCCGATACAAAGATCTTTGTCAACTTCAACATTCATAGTTTTTTTCCTAAATACGAAATAACAAGAGAGATATTGCATTTTTTCGTATTTTTCACTTTCTTTTGATTTCTCTCTTTTTTATTATAAAAAGAATGGAATAAAATGTCAATTGTTTTATTCCCCTGAAAAGAGGTTTCTATTCTTTTTAATTTATGATATAATGGCTATGAAAGAAACTGGGGAGGAATTTATATGCCTAGTCGAATGGATCGATATTACCAATCGGATGAGGTTTCAGATAAACGTACTAGCCGAAATCACGATTTATATAAAAAAATTTATGAACAAGCCGAATATACTAATATTGAGGGAATTGCAAGTATTGAAAAAACTAATGAGATCGATATTAGTAAAATCCAGGAACTTTTAAAAGGAAGAGAAAAAAAAGAAAAAAAGATAGAAGAAAATACAATACAAATTCCTTCCCTTTCTGAGGCTTCCTTTGATGAAAGAAACTACGATATTCGTGAGGTTTTGAATAAGGCAAGAGATACTAAAGTAGAGGATGATAAAAAAAGAAGTATTTCTAACACAGAATATAATGTTTTAAAAAATACGAAACTGAAAGATCGTTATAATTTTGAAGAAGATGAAAAAGAATTAAAAGAGTTACTTCATACTATTTCAAAAACAGGAATGCTTTCAAAGATCGGAAGAGCGTCGTGTAGGGAAAGAGTGTTCATCCTTG
>CAMSXY010000098.1 GCA_947065955.1 uncultured Caryophanales bacterium
ATAGACTTGGGTGACTGGAGTTCAGACGTGTGCTCTTCCGATCTGTTCTTTTGTAGTTAACGCTTGCTCTTTTAATATACCTTCATATATTTTATTTAAATTTTCTTCATTTATCATCTTTTAATACCTCCATAATTTTTTAAACATTGATTTCTTGTTAATAATTCAATTATCTTTTATTCTAATCCTAGTTACTAAACACGGATCCCTTGTTATTTCCTTCTTTAAATCCATAAAAGTCTCTAATCTAAATTTATGCATATCAGAAAATTCAAAATGATTCGCATTTGTGTTTTTCTTTTTTATACACCTTCCCTTATTTTTCAAAATAATTCACACATTATTTCTCAGTTTGAAATTATTTTTTATGATACACTTTTTTTAGAAATAAATCAATTCTTTTCTCTTAACTTACTCATGTATGGACTCATAAACTATATTTTTTTTACTTAAAATATTAACTTCTATTAAAAAAATTTTAATTTAAGACATATATATGAGATTATAAAGGTATCTTACTACTAATTTACTACTTTTGAAAACAAAAATATAAGAAATTATAAAAAACAATTAAAAATTACTATATTTTTAAATAAAATTTTCCCCCAAAAAAATCCTTTTTCTAAAAAGAAAAGGATTTCTATAATGAAGGAAACTAATTAAAAAACACATCGATTACGATTTTTCTTTTATAATGTTTTTACTACAATAATAAGTAATTAAGAAATAGCCTCCATAAATAATTACTAAAAAGATAGATGTCATCAGAATGGAAGATAGTAACTCCTCTGTTCCAAATACTTCTAATATTTTTAAAGTAAACTGAATTCCAAATATGGAATGAATCATTGCAAGAATCAAAGGTAATAGAAAAAATATTCCAATTTGTCTAAATAAAGCCCTGTTGATTAATTTTTCATCTGCACCAATTTTTCTTAGCATTTTAAATCTTTCCTTATTATCACTACTTTCGGATAATTCTTTTAACCCTAAAATGGCGGCACTACTCATCAAAAAGATAACACCTAAATATAATCCAATAAAAGTTACCATTACTGTTAAACTTGTAGAGGATTCTTTAATTAATAATTTTGTGGAACCATCTGGAAGTAAATAAGTTTCTTTTAAGGGGCTTTTTGTAAGATTATCAAGTTGCTCTTCCACCTTTCGGATTTCCTTTTTATCCGTCATATTATAATTTCCTAGTAACATATCATAATAAATATAATTTTCATCCACCACACTATCTGCAACAAGGATAATTCCCGTGTTTATTGGTTGACTACTCATTTCTAGGAAGCCTTCTTGACAAGAATCATATTTTGGTTTTAAAACATGCCCAAATACATGGATGGATGTTCCAACTTTTAAAGCACGATTTCTAACTTCTATCATGGATTTAAAATCAGCAACTATTATATATTCATCTTCTTTTAAAGAATACTTTTTTGTTCCATAAAGTTCTGCGACTTTATTATAATCACTAACCTTTATGATTCTCTCCATTGCGTCATAAATTAAAAACGGATATTCCTTTCGAATGTTTTCTAATTCAGACCCTAATGTATGATTCAATGTCAAATCAGAGGTCGCATACATGTTTATGATACTGTACTCTTTCAAGTGTTTTAAAATATCAAAATCAAATTTTTCTAATTTTTCTAATACATTAAAATGGGAATTTTCGATTTGTTTTTCTGTATACCCATATTCCAAATTAAGTTCTTTTCTATCCAAATGATCCATATTTCTAAAGTTTTTAAGTGTAATATCTACAGGAACTAACCGTTTAATATTCTCATTCATCGAGTTCTTTAAAGTCAAACAGGCGGATAATAAGCAAATTGTTATAAAAAGCATTAAACAAATAACAGTTGTTGAGAAAACAGTTGTATTAATTTTATTGGAAAATTGTCTTAAAGTAAAACTATTTAATCCTTTATAATAAAAATTTTTTAAAGAAGCGGCTATTCGTAAAATAAGTCCAGATAAAGAAAAGAAAATAAAAAAGGTTGAAACAGCTCCCATTACTATGGGAAGTAATATATCTTTAGCCTCTTTTAATTGACTAAGTCCTTCTGTTACACTATAGTAAGCTTTTCCTAAAACAAAGGCTGATGCCATAAAAATAATGATACAAAGAAAAGGATTTTTAAGTTTCAATTTTTCAGATCTTTTATTTCCTTGTAATAAATCAATTAGTTTACATTTACTAACACTATAAGTATTAAATATCATCACAAATAAATACATAATACTAAAATATAAAATGGTTTTTATACAAGCAGTTGCCGAAAATACAAATGTAAATTTAGTTAAATCGGCTTCAAACATATTAACAACAATAATACTCATTAATTGCGATAAAAGAGTTCCTGTTAAAAGTCCTACTATAAGCGATAAAATTCCGATAAAAAGTGTTTCCAAAAACAAAATCATAGATATTTTTCTTTTGCTCATACCTAGGGTTAAATAAATTCCAAATTCTTTATTTCGTCTTTTTATTAAAAATCTGGAAGCATAAATAATCAAAAAACCTAATATAAAGGATACAAATACACTAACAGAAGAAAGCATACTCATCATAAGTTGAATTAATCTTTTTGTGGAACTTGAAACATTCATCATGGCTGTTTGTGTATCAAGGGCATTGAATACATAAAAGATCGATATTCCAAGAATTAAAGTAAAAAAGTAGATGGCATAATCTTTTATACTTTTCTTAATATTTTTAAGGGATAATTTAAAGAGCATCGGAAAGATCCCCACCTAAGAGAGTAACTACATCAATAATCTTATCAAAAAATTCTTTTCGAGTATCTTTTCCTTTATGAATTTCTTTAAAGATTTTACCATCTTTGATAAAAATTACTCTACTTGCATAACTCGCTGTGAAAGCATCGTGGGTTACCATGAGAAGGGTTGATCCTAAGGTAGTATTTAAAAAAACAAATCTCTCTAGTAACCTTTTGGCAGATTTTGAATCCAAAGCACCTGTTGGTTCATCTGCTAGAATTAATTTTGGATTCGTAATAAGGGCTCTAGCAGAAGCAACTCTTTGTTTTTGCCCTCCACTCATTTGATAAGGATATTTTTCTAAAATGGATTTTATATCTAACTCATTTGCTACTTTTTCAATTCGCGTCATAATTTCTTTTACCCCTATGTTTTGAATGGACAAAGCAAGAGCAATATTTTCATAAGCAGTAAGTGTATCTAACAAATTGAAATCTTGAAAAATAAATCCTAATTCTTCACGTCTAAATTTGTTGAGTTCATTTCCCTTTAATTTTGTAATATCCACGCTCCCTACATAAATATGTCCTCCTGTTACACGATCAATCGTTGAAATAACATTAAGAAGGGTTGTTTTTCCACTTCCACTCGCTCCCATAATTGCAACAAATTCGCCTTTTTCGACTTCAAGCGATAAATGATCAATGGCCTTCGTCAACGAGGAACGACTACCATAATACTTTTCAATATTTTCTACTTTTAAAATATTTTCCATAAATGATCTCCTTTTTGTATAATCATAAAACAAAAATCTTATTTTGTCGTTTGTTTTTTATTACAAAACATTACAATTTTGTAATCTTATTGAACAGGATCATAAAATTCATTTTTAGAAAATGTAATGTAAACTCTAGTATAATTATGATAGGAAGACTCTATTGTAATTTTATGGCCTAATTTTTCACACATATTTTTAGCAATAAATAAGCCCATTCCAGTTGATTTATTTCTTATTCTGCCATTTTCCCCTGTAAAAGATTTATTAAAAACTTGTTTTATATCAGTTTGTTTAATACCAATACCATTATCTTCGATCATTAGTAGGACCGTATTTTTTTCAAGTCTAGTTGTTATTTTAATATAAGAATTTTGAATATCTCTTTTGTATTTAATTGCATTATTTACAATTTGTCCTACTATAAATTCTAACCATTTTGAATCGCTTAAAACGAAAATAGGACCTATTTGTACTTTAAATTCAATTTTATTTTCTAAAAGTTCATCCATATTTTTAAGTCCAATATTTTTAACCACATCCATTATATTAACTTCTTTAATTAAATAATCCTTTTCAGCATTTTCACTTCTTACATAATATAAGACTTGCTCTATACTGTCCTCTAATCTTTTAATTTGACTTTTTATTTTTCCTGTTTTGTCTTCTTTATGATTATTGATTATTAAAAGAAGCGTTGAAAGAGGAATTTTGACTTCGTGAATCCACATTTCTACATATTCTTTAAAGTCCTTGTTTTGTTTATGTAAGGCATTTACATTTTCTAAAAAGGATTTATTAATTTCGTAAAAAATTTGGTAGAAGAGTCTTCCTTCATAAAAGGATGGTTCTTTTAACGTTTCTAAAACTAAATACGCTTTATCTAAGTTTTCTGTGTTGATTAAAAGTTCCGTATAAAATCTTCTTTTTCTAAAAAAATCCATAAATAAAAGAAGGACACCGCCTAGGATAAGTAAAACGAAACTCGCTATTATTAGTGTTTTATCTATTTTAAATGCCATAAACATTAAAAATAAAATTCCAAATTCTATAAAGCTTATTAAAAAAACATACATTTTGTCTTTTAAAAAGGAATGGAATTTCATAATAAAATATACCCCATTTTTTTTCGAGTATCGATCGCATTTTCGTACCCTAGTTCTTTTAGTTTCGCTCTTAATCTACTCATATTAACCGTTAACGCATTATCGTTTAAAAATTCATTGTTATTCCATAAATTAGTCATTAATTCATCCCTTGATACAATTTTGTTTGGATGGGTAAGTAGATAATGAAATATAATCATTTCATTTTTGGTTAAAATGATTTCTTTTTCTCCTCTTTTTAAAATTCCTTTAGAGAGGTTTATCGTTAAATCTTTATAAGAAAATACTTCTAAATGATTGTGTAACCTTTTTAAAACAGCTCCAATTCTCAATAATAAAATGGTAGGA
>CAMSXY010000099.1 GCA_947065955.1 uncultured Caryophanales bacterium
TTCCTATCTAAAATTTACAAAAATATTAATATAAAAAGAGTCTTTTTTCTGTAAAGAATTGCTTTTTTTAGTGTAAACTTTCGTTGAAAAAGAAGTGTTTTTATGATAAAATTAAAGCAGTACGGAGGTAAAGATGGAAAAATACATACCAGATATATATCAAAAAAGTATTTATAATATAGATTATCAAAAGCTTATGAATCGTGGGATTAAATGTCTTTTATTTGATTTAGATAATACAATTTTGCCTATTCATGTAAGAGAGGTTAATGATAAATTAAAGGATTTTTTTCAAGAATTAAAAGAAAAAAATTTTGAATTGATTCTGTTTTCTAATGCTTCTAAAAAACGTGTAAAGGAAATTGCCGAGTTTTTGTCAGTTGCCTATTACGCTAGAGCTAGAAAGCCTTTTAAGAAAAATTTTCTTCAAATAATGGAGGAAAAACATTTAAATGTCGCCGAAATTGCTATTATTGGAGATCAAATTTTTACAGATATTTTAGGAGGAAATAAAGTAGGAATTACTACTGTTTTAGTTAATCCAATTAGTACGAACGATCTTTTTTTAACAAAGATTAATCGATCTAGAGAAAAAAAGATTATGAAAAAATTACGTGATCGGGATTTGTTCTCCAAGGGGCGTTATTATGAATAAATGTTTGGGTTGTGGAAGTTTTTTGCAAACAGAATGTAAAGACAAAGAAGGTTATATCCGAGAAGAAAATGAAACTTTATGTGAACGTTGTTTTCGAATTCAACATTATAACGAATATAAAATAGTCAGTAAGGGGAATGAAGAATATCTTTCTATTTTAAAAAGAATTAATGAGACCAATGATTTAGTCGTCCTTGTGGTAGATATTTTTAATATGGATGTTTCTTTTTTTAGAAAGTATTTAGAAAATCCTATTTTGCTAGTTCTTACTAAAAGAGATTTGCTTAAAGATGTTTATGAGGAAGCTCTTTTACAATATATTGAACTTGATAATATTGTAGATCGAGTTATGATTAGTAGTAAGAAAAATTATCACTTTGATCTTTTGTTTCAAAAGATTGAAAAGTATCGTAAAGGGAAACATGTATATGTTGTAGGTCTTACAAATGCTGGAAAGTCTACAATGATTAATAAAATTTTATATGATTATACGGAATATTTACCTCATATCACAACAAGTATGATTCCCTCGACTACACTTAATGTTATTGAGGTTAAAGTAGATGATCAATTAACGTTATATGATACACCAGGTCTTTTAGATGAAGGAAATTTGATCTTTTATGTAGAAAAAGAACGTATCAAAAAAATTGTTCCTAATAAGAAAATAAAACCGATTACTTATCAAGTTTCTGAAAAACAGTATTTTTATATTGAAGATCTGTTTAAAGTAGAGGTAGAACAAGGAGATATAACTTTTTATATTTCGAATTGTCTTTCTTTAGAAAGAAAATATAAAGATATTAAGGATACTGCTTTATACCCTTATCAACAGTCTTTTTGTATTTCTTCTAAGAGGGATATTGTTTTAAAAGGTCTTGGTTTTTTAAGTTGTCGAAAAGGAAAAATTACAATTTTTTCAAAATATCCTGTTTCTATTGAAGAAAGAAAGTCCATTTTTAAGTAGAGATGGATTTTTTTTGTAGATAGATTGGTTGACTTTAAAGACAAGAATCGATATAATTTATACTAGGTGAATGATATGATAGGAAATATTATTGGGATAGAAGAAAATGTTGTTTTATTACGTCTTGATCAAAGTTTATTACAGACAAAAAATTTTATGAATTTGTATGTTCTTTTTGAAGAGGAAAATAAAATTGTTGGAGAAGTTACAGATATTAAAGATGGGATTGCTTATATTTCCCTTTTAGGGGAAATTATTTCTAAAAAATTTGTTTTTGGAGTTAGTCAAAAACCATCTTTTTATGCTTCGGTTCGTTTGCTTTCTAAAGAGGAGACTGCTTATATTTTAAGTGCTGATGATGCTTTTGAAAATGCTTATTTATTTTTAGGGGAAAGTCCTATTTATAAAAATACTCCGATTTCATTTTCTATAAATCCCTTTTTTAGTAATCATTTTGCGATTTTTGGATCAACTGGAAGTGGAAAATCGTGGAGTGTTGCACGTATTTTTCAAAATTTATTTGAAAAACAAGAAAAAGTGGCTTATAAAGCTAATATTTTTCTTTTTGATGCTTACGGAGAATATCATTCTGCTTTTTCTACTTTACATGAAAAAAATCCTCGTTTTGGATTTAAATTTTATACAACAAATTTAAAGGAAAGTGAGGAAAAAATTCTTAGAATTCCTGTTTGGCTTTTAGGAGTAGACGATTTAGCTTTACTTTTGGGAGCGGAAAAAACTTCTCAACTTCCTATTATTGAAAAGGCTTTGAAATTGGTGACAATTTTTGGAAGAGAAGAACAATTGGTTATCAAATATAAGAATGATATTATTGCACGGGCTATTTTAGATATTCTTTCTAGTGGAAAATCCCCTGCTCAAATAAGAGATCAAATTTTTTCTATTTTATCTTACTATCATACAAAGGAATTTAACTTGGAAACTCCTGTTTTTCAACCTGGATATACAAGACCTTTTAAACAGTGTCTTTTAATTGATGCAAGTGGGAAAATTCGTGAGATGGAGCTTATTACTAATTTTGTAGAAGGCTATTTAGACGATACTTTAGAGTTGACTTTACCCGATGGCAGTTTTCCTTATACTTTAGATGATTTAAAAGATGCTTTTGACTTTGCTCTTATTTCGGAAGGCGTTTTGAAAAGTGATAAAGTATATGATGATTTTAATGTTTTAAAGGTTCGTATGCATAGTCTTGTAAATAGTGATTATAAAGAGTATTTCCAAGTAACCGAATATGTAAATAGACAAGGTTTTATTAAGAAATTATTGACAATGCCGAATGGGAAAAAGGCACAAATTATTAATTTCAATATAAATTATGTGGATGATCGATTCGCAAAGAATATAACAAAAATTTATTCAAAAATGTTGTTTGATTTTGCGAAAGAACTTGAAAAAAGAGCTAGTATTCCATTTCATATTGTAGTGGAAGAGGCACATCGTTATGTACAGATAGATATAGATAACACGTTGCTTGGCTATAATATATTTGAAAGAATTACTAAAGAGGGACGTAAGTATGGAGTTCTTCTAGGTCTTATTACGCAAAGACCTTCTGAGCTTTCTGAAACGGCTATTTCACAGTGCAATAACTTTTTGATTTTTAAACTTTTACATCCTCGGGATGTTGAATATGTACGCCAAATGGTTCCTAATATTACCAATGAAATTGTAAAAAAACTTCGCGTTTTACAGCCTGGAACTTGCGTTGCTTTTGGAAGTGCTTTTAAAGTTCCCGTTTTAGCTAAATTACCTCTTCCAGATCCTGTACCTTCTAGTAGCAATTGTGATATTGAAAATATTTGGTTTGTTGATGCAAGATAAAAGTATTATTTGAAAAAATCATCAGATTGATGATTTTTTTAAATTGTGTTAAAATGAAGCTAGAAAAAATTCTCAAAATAAGAGGGATATAGGGTTTATATTGGTATTTTGCTAAAGAAGAGTGGAAATAAGTTTATTCTGTTTTGATTTCGCTTTGATTGCTTGTATTAGATTATCTTTTTTTCATTTTGATTATTTTAAAAATAGGTTTTGTATTATGAAAATAGATAAAAATTCTATTTCTTTTAATCAAGATGATATTTAAACGATCCCTTTTGGTTTTAAATACTAAAAAAGTATCAATCTCTTATCGAAATAAATACTTATATATTTAATTCGATCATAATAATATAAAAACGACTTTTTGACAAGTCGTTTTACTATTTTAACTCGAAAGATCCGAGTTTTCTATCAATTTGGAGGACCTAGTCGGATTTGAACCAACGATCGGGGAGTTGCAGTCCCATGCCTTACCACTTGGCTATAGGTCCATTTGCTTACAAAAACATTATACCAAAAAAACAAAAGTATGACAATATTTTTCTTACTCTATTTTATTCTTTTTTTAAAAAAAGGATACAAAAAAATAAAATTCCATGTATTTTTCTTTTTATAAAAGCAGTTACGTGATATAATAAATTTAGGTGTAATTATGAAAAATATATATGGACTTACCTATGAAGAATTAGAACAATATTTTCTTCAAATTTCTGATAAAAAATTTCGTGCAACACAGGTTTATGATTGGCTCTATAAAAAAAGAGTTTCTAGCTTTTTGGATATGGTCAATATTAAAAAGGAAATAAAAGAACAGTTAGAAAAAGATTTTACAATGAAAAAACTTTCTATTTTAAAAAAAGAAGAGGATACACTTGTTTTCAAATATTTATTTGAATTAGAGGATCAAAATAAAATAGAAGCTGTTTTAATGCAACATGATTATGGAAATAGTCTTTGCATTTCTACCCAAGTGGGTTGTAATATGGGATGTTCTTTTTGTGAAAGTGGACGTCTTAAAAAAAGAAGAAATTTAGAAACTTATGAAATGGTGTTACAAATCTTAATGATTGAAGAAGATTTACACTTAAAAATTACCCATATCGTTTTAATGGGAATAGGGGAACCTTTTGATAATTATGCAAATGTACTTTCTTTTATTGATATTGTGAATTGTTCAAAGGCTATGGATATAGGAAGTCGCCATATTACCTTATCAACAAGTGGAATTGTTCCTAAAATTAGGGAATTTTCAAATTATTCAAAACAAGTTAATTTGGCAATTTCTTTACATGCGCCCAATAATGAAAAAAGAAGTAAATTAATGCAGGTCAATCGTGCCTATCCTATTGAAGAAGTCATTACAGCAGTAAAAGAATATATAGAAAAAAATAATAGAAGAGTAAATTTTGAATATATTATGATAAAAGGTGACAATGTTACCAAATAG
>CAMSXY010000100.1 GCA_947065955.1 uncultured Caryophanales bacterium
CCTAAAATAATAAGGGTAAATACCAAAACAAATCCTATCAGAATTTTTATTATAAAGGATGAAAAAAAGCTAATAATAAAAACAGATACTGTAATAATTAAACTATTTAAAAGTGCAATTTGTTTTGCCATTTGTTTTTGATTTTGTTTTTTCAAATCGAGTTTATACTTTTTTATCAAATAAGTAAATTCTACCCCCTGTTTAAATTGTTCTACTTTTTCCTTTTTCCGAATTATTGTAAAATAATAAAGAAAATACACTAGTAAAAATACACTACTATAAAAAATACAATCCTTCATTTTTTCCTCCAAAAAAAGTATTATAAATATAAGGACGAGTTTCCCCGCGGTACCACCTTATTTCATAATACTTTATGCGACTTTATCCTATAACGCAAGACATGCGGGAAATTCCAACTCCAAAGCAAGTTCGTTCATTCTTTTGAAAAGTTCTCACCAAACCACTTTCTCTCTTAAACAAAAGGAATGAATTACTACTCTTTTTCAACGTTTTTTTTAGTATACTACAATTTATTTTAAATTACAAGTATTTTACACTTGATCGACATATTCTAGTAATTTTAAAAATAATTTTATAAATTTTTGTTCTAATCCAGCATTTCTAAGTTTTCGCAGTTCAATTCTTTTTTTCTTAATAGGACGGTCAGAAAATAAAACCTGATCTAACTTTTCCTTCATAGAGGTTAAAATAGGAAGATCGCTAATAATTCCTTCAATTTCTTCATTAATAAGACGAATAGCGTCTATTTCTAAATTTTTTCCTTTACAAAAAATGGTTAACTGACCTATTGTGTTTACATTCTTTACTTCTATTATAAAACTTTTTCCTTCAACATAAGAGGTTGCTTCTATCTTTTCTTGATTAAAGTAAGCAACAACTTCTTTAGCCATTTTGGTATTACGGAAAATAAATCGATAATTTCTTCTTTCTGGAACAATTCCACTTTTTCCTTCTAAAGGACGGATAATAACAGTATAAGCGTCTGGAGTATAATTATATTCGATTTTGGAATAAAGGAAATACCCTTCTTTATAAAGACTACTAATTCCATCATCTTCATAAAGAGCATATGTACTACTATTTCCAGGGAAAAATTGAATTTCCATATTTTTAGGTGGATTGGTATCGTTAATATTTTCATTATATCCCATAGGTATAATAGATCCTGATTTTGCGAAAACAGGATATTCATCATCTTTAAAAAAGGATACATATTCCTTTCCTCCTGAAAATCTTTTTCCTGTTAAAAAATCATACCAAGTTCCTTCAGGAACAAAAAATTTGTGAATAACACGATCCATGATAGGATCTTTTTTGGAAACAATAGGAGAAACAAAGAAGGAGCTTCCAAAAAAGTAGGAATTTCGGTAAAGAGGATCATCGTAAAAGTCTTTTACTTTATAATAAAGAGGTTGAATTAAGGGAGTTCCATATAAATGATATTTATAAGCTTCACTATAAATATAAGGAATTAATTTATGACGAAGATTTAAATATTTTTCTGTAATACTCTTTGTTTTTACATCCCATTTCCAAGGGGCTCTTTTATAGTATTTTCCTTGATCGGATCCGAGTTTCATAATAGGACTAAATGTCCCCATTTGAACAAAACGGGTAAATAGCTCATTATCCTCTGTTCCATCTTGAAATCCCCCAATATCATGACTCCACCAAGAGACTCCAATATTTGCTGCACTTGCATTATAAAAAGGTATTTTTTTTAAGGTATCCCAACTAACAATCTCTACTCCAGCATATAAAATAGGATATCTATGAGGTGCAATTAGAGAGTTATAAGCTAAAACCATAGGTCTTTTTTTGTAGTTTCTTCTCATATCGTGGAATTGATAGTGACGAATAAGACTTAATTCATCTATATTTTTCAAATTAAAATGATCTAAAAAATAAAAATCAATTCCAATAGCATCTAAAGGATGTATAAAAAGTTTGAAATATACATCTATAATTTTAGGGTCATATACATGAAAAGGAATGATTCCTCTTTTATCTTTAGCCACATAAGTACAGGCTTTTTCAAATTCAGTTTCTACTGGAAATACTCCTTCAAAAGGGTTGATAGTAAGACCAAGTCGAATTCCTTTTGAATGTAGATAAGCTACCATATCTTTTGGGGTTTTAAAGCGTCCTGTATCAAATGTATACCCATATTGTTGACTGCCTGTTTTGATACTCCAAAAGCGATTTAAAAGAACTATGGATAAAGGAATAGCATTTTCTTCAAACTGATCTAAAAGTCCTTTTAATGTATAATCGTCATAGGTATCATTTTTCGTCCACCAATTTCCAAGAGCATATCTTGGAATTAAAGCAGGATACCCTGTTAAATGAAAAAAATCAGTTAAACAAGATTCAAAATCCTTATTATACATAAACAAATATATATCGATTTGTTTCTTTTCACGAGCTGTTAATTCGCCATTTTGTAAAAAGATTTTTGATTTTGCATCGTCTATACTTACAAAACCATCGCCAGAATAAAGACTTTTTTTAAAAACTTGTTTTTTTAAATTTTCCTCTGGAATTCCAGGGGCTCCATAATTTCTTATTTCTGGGTGTCCATAATACCAATATCGATCGGTTCCAATAAGTTCTACCTTTAGATTTTTTCCTGGTGTTATTTTTCCTCCATAAAAAGTTTTTTCTTTATCATAGATCAAATGAAAATATAAGGTTTTAATCTCCAATCGATGTTCTGTTTCTTTTACCTCAAATTCCTTTTTTTCAAAATTTCTATATAAAATACACTCGGTTGGGCGATCTTCAAAAATGCCTTCTTCGCTATATTCTAATCGAATAGTTCTTTCACTTAGAACTGTAAATCGGTACTTTTTTCCACGGAAAACACATTCTTCATTTGACATTGCCTTTTCATAATCTATTTTAAATTGTTCCCCTAAATTATACATAGTATCACCTTTTTTTCTTTTATATTTCTTCTATTTTCATAAAATTGGTATGTTTGGTTTCTTTAAATGGATAACCTCCTGTAATAATAATTTTATCTTTCGTTTCCGTAGTAAGCCACTTTTTAGCCACTTCGCTTGCTTTTGTTAAGACTTTATCAAAAGAATTTAATTCATCAATAAAAACCCCTTGTATACCAAAATAAATGCTTAAATTTTTGACGGTTTCTATATTAGGACTTATAGCAAGTATAGGACACATGGGTCTAAATCGACTGATTTTTTTCGCTGTAAAACCACTGATCGTTGGCGTTACAATTGCTTTACATTTGAGGCGATTTGCAGCTTCTGCAACGCTATAAGCAAGTACCCCTGTGGTATCCTGTTTTTCGGTTCTCATAGCTTGATCTAATAATTCTAAATAATTTAAATCCTCTTCGGCTGCTTTCATTACTTTTTCAATCATAGAAACTGTTTCCATAGGATATTTTCCTATCGTTGTTTCTCCTGTTAATAAAACAGCATCGGTTCCATCTAAAACAGCATTTGCGATATCACTTACCTCTGCCCTTGTCGGTCTTGGAATGGTTTGCATTGAAGAGACAAGTTCAGTTGCGACAACACTTGCCTTTCCCATACGATGACATTTATTAATGACCATTTTTTGAATGCCAGGTACTCTTTCAATTGGAAGATCAATTCCAAGATCTCCTCGTGCAACTATAATTCCTTCACTTACTTTGATGATTTCATCAATATCATTCCAGGCACTTTCGTTTTCTATTTTAGAAAGAATTCCCATGTGATCATTTTCTAGTTCAATTAAAAGATCGTTTACTTCTAATACATCCTCAGAACTTGTCACATGAGAAAGGGCTAGAAAATCAACTTTCTTTTCGCAGGCGTATAAAATATCTTCTCGATCTTTTTTTGAAATAAAAGGGATAGAAAGATGAATTCCAGGAATATGGATACTTGAAAAATCATTTATAATTCCTTCCTTGACAACCGAACAAACAAGAAAATCAGGTTCGTTTTCAATAACTTCTAATTCGACTAACCCATCATTTATTTTTAAGAGGGTTCCGCTTTTTACCTCTTCTACAATCTTTTCATAATTTACAGAAAATTTTGTAACATCTCCTAAGATTTCTTGTTTATGAATTTGAATTTTATCCTCTTTTTTTAGAGAAATACTTCCTTCTTTAAATTTTCCTGTTTTTAATCTAGGTCCTTCTAAATCCAACATTATAGATACAAATCGGTTTAATTCTTTATTGATTTTATTTATCTTTTCAATCATTTCATCACAAAAGGTACGATTTGAATAGACTAGATTTAATCTTATAATATCAACCCCTGAAAGAATGAGATTTCTTAAAATTTTTTCATCTTGGCTAGAGGGACCTATGGTCGCTATGATCTTTGTTTTATTCATATTATCACCTATTATTGTATTATACCAAGATTTTTGAAGAATAAAAAGAGAGTTTTGGAAATTCTTTTTAGAAACACTCTAGTTTACAAAATTTTTCCCCTTTTATATCTAAAAATAATAAAAATATTTTTTGAATTAAAAAAATTCTTTCTTGTTGTTTCCATATTCTTTAAAGAAGGATCCTAAGTAGTGAAAAGGTTTATAATTTTACCGTTATACCTTAAAATAAAATTTTTTGAACAGAATTTATCTTTTTATCCCAAAAGAAAAAGTTAAAAAGAGAAAAAAAGAATATAATTTTCTTTGACAAGTTCTTTTTATCCTGTTAAAATAATTATTATTTTAAGGAAAGGAAATTTTATGAGATCGGAAGAGCACACGTCTGAACTCCAGTCACCCAAGTCT
>CAMSXY010000101.1 GCA_947065955.1 uncultured Caryophanales bacterium
CTACCAATAATGAAAAAAGAAGTTAATTAATGCAGGTCAATCGTGCCTATCCTTTTGAAGAAGTCATTACAGCAGTAAAAAAATATATAGAAAAAACGAAAAGAAGAGTTACTTTTGAATATATTATGTTAAAAGGTGTCAATGATACCAAAGAGGATGCTTTTGAACTAGTAGCTTTATTAAAAGGAATTAATTGTTATGTAAACTTGATTCCTTATAATGAAACAAGTCATATAGAATATCAGAAAAGTACACCTGAGCAGATACTAAAGTTTTATGATATTCTGAAAAAAAATCATATTCAAGTTACTATTCGAAAGGAATTTGGGTCTAAAGTGAGTGCTGCTTGTGGACAACTTAGATCGAATTATGAGGAGGAAAGATGATGGAATATTCGTATATAACAGATCCTGGGAAAGTCAGGGATAATAACGAAGATAGTGTTATTATTGTAGAAAATAAACAACAAGAATATTTATTAGTTGTAGCCGATGGTATGGGAGGACATCGAAATGGAGAAGTTGCTTCTTCTATTGCAGTAAAACATGTCAGTGAACAATTTATGAAAACAGATACCATTGGATCTAAAGAGGAGGCTATTGCTTTTTTAAAAAATGCTGTTAGTGAGGCTAATACACTCATTTATGAATATACCACTTTAAATCCAGAAAGTGTAGGGATGGGAACAACGATTGTCCTTTCGATTATGACAAAAGATTATCTCCTTTTTGGAAATATAGGGGACTCCTCTGGATATGTTTTTAAAAATAAAAAATTGCACAAAATTACATCAGATCACACTTTGGTAAATCTTTTGGTACGTTCAGGGGAACTTACAGAAGAAGAGGCAAAAGATCATCCAAGAAAGAACGTGCTTATGCGTGCGCTTGGAGCAACTACTTCGGTTGAAATGGATGTTTTTGATGTTGAAAGAGATGTAGAAGGTATTTTTCTTTGTAGCGATGGACTTACTAATTTATTAGAAAATGAACAAATTGATAAAGTTTTAAATGATAGTAACCCATTGGACGCTAAATTAGAAAAATTAGTTAATAAATGCAATAATCGTGGTGGAACCGATAATATATCTATTGCATTTTTAAGAAGAAGGGATGAAGTATGATAATAAAAGGACAAAAAATAAACGATCGTTACCAAATTATTCGAACTATTGGAGAAGGTGGTATGGCAAATGTTTATCTTGCATACGATACGATTTTAGATCGAAATGTGGCGGTCAAAATTTTAAGAGGGGATCTTGCCGATGATGAAAAATTTGTAAGACGTTTTCAAAGAGAGGCTATTTCCGCTAGCTCTCTTACTCATCCCAATATTGTTGAAATGTATGATGTTGGGGAAGACGATGGAAAATATTTTATTGTTATGGAATTTGTTGATGGAAGAACTCTTAAAAATTTAATAAAAAAACGTGGAGCTTTAACCCTTCCTGAGGTTGTTGATATTATGTTGCAGTTGACTTCTGCGATCTCTTGTGCCCACGATAGTTATATTATTCACCGTGATATTAAACCACAAAATGTTTTAATTTTAGAAGATGGACGTGTAAAGATTACCGATTTTGGAATTGCCATGGCTTTAAATAGCAATGAACTTACACAAACCAATTCGGTTATGGGGTCTGTACATTATCTTCCACCAGAGCAAGCAAATGGATCTGGGTCTACTATTAAAAGTGATATCTATTCTTTAGGAATTTTAATGTATGAACTTTTAATTGGAAAAGTTCCTTTTAAAGGAGATAGTGCCGTTGAAATTGCGATTAAGCAAATGCGCGATCCTCTTCCTTCGGTTTGTTCTTTAAATTCTAATATTCCGCAAAGTATTGAAAATATTCTTTTAAAGGCTTGTGCTAAAAATCCGAAAAATCGATATGATAATGTAAATGAAATGCACGAGGATATCCGTGTTGCTTTAAATTTAGATCATGAAAAAGATGCTAGAATTGTTTATAAATATTCAGAACAGGATTTGGAAGAAACTAAGGTAATGGAACCGATTAAAGATAAAGAAAAAACGGAGGAAAAGGTAGTGGCTCAAAAAAACTCTAAAAAGGGTAAAACATTAAATATTATTTTATTAATAACAGGAATTATTTTATTTCTACTTGTGAGTGGTCTTGGACTTTTTATCCTTCTTTTTCCAAAAATGTCCGAAACACCTGATGTAAAGATCCCAGATGTTTCGAATAAAACGGTAGAGGAAGCAGAAGCTCTTTTAAAAGAAAATAAGTTGCAAGTCGATATTGATTTGAAATATGAAAGTAACAACGATATTGAAGAGGGAAAAGTGATTCGAACAAGCCCTAGAATGGGTGGAACTGTTAAACAAGATACAACGATTACTTTGATTGTATCGAGTGGTGCGAATACTACAGTTCTTGAAAATTATGTTGGTAAAAATTATTATGAAGTAAAAGCAGCTTTGGAGTTAAAAGAAATTTATGTGACAATTGAAAAGCAAGAAGTAGAAGATAAAAGTAAATATAAAGAAAATATTATTATTAAACAAAGTGTAGAAGAAGGAAAAGTTTTAAAAAAAGGAGAACAAATTATCTTATTTATTCCCGATTTGATTACGACGTATCCTAATTTTCGAGATGGTTCTTGGAGTGTTTCTGATATCCAAACTTTCTGTGATGAATATAATATAGATCTTACAATTTCTTATCAAGAAACTGATCAATATAATGAGGGAACAATTATTAGTCAAAGTCGATTAGAAGGTGTAAAAGTTATGTCAGGAACTTCTTTAAAAATTACAGTTGCGAAAAAACCCAATATTCCTGATTTAGATGATATTGTACCGGTGGAATAATGGAAGGGAAAATCATTAAAATTATTAGTAATGATTGTACAGTTTTATCCGATAATCAAAGATTTGTTTGTAAGCCTAGAGGAAAATTTCGTAAATCTAACATTTGTCCTAAAGTGGGGGATAACGTCGAATTTGATTCTGAAAATTTGTATTTATTGAATATTCAAAAGAGAAAAAATGAATTAATTCGACCTCCTGTGAGTAATATTGATCAAGCATTTATCATAACAAGTGTGAAAAAACCTGATTTTTCGCCTAATTTATTAGATAAACTTTTGACGATTATTACGTTTCATCGTATTCGTCCCATTTTATGTTTTACAAAAATGGATTTATTAAATGAAGAGGAAAAAGAAAAAATGTATCATTATTTTTCCTATTATAGAAAAATTGGTTATACAGTATATGAAAATACAGATATTGAAAAAATTATAAAAGAATTTGATGGAAAAATTTCTATTTTTACAGGACAAAGTGGAGCTGGAAAGTCTACTTTATTAAATCGAATTGATCCTTCCTTACAATTAAAAACGGATGCGATTTCGGAGGCTCTTGGAAGGGGAAAACACACAACCAGACATGTAGAACTTATTTCTCTTTTTAATGGTTTGGTTGCCGATACTCCTGGATTTTCTTCTATTTCTTTTGAAGATATGTCAAAAATGGATATTCGTGATAGTTTTGTAGAATTTTCAAAACAAAATTGTGAATTCAAAGATTGTATGCATGACCGTGAAGAAGATTGTAATGTTAAGAAGAGTCTTGGTGAGGAAATTCTTTTATCTCGTTATGAAAATTATTTGAAGTTTATAAGAGAGGAGAACCAAAAATGAAAATAGCGTTATCTTATCTTTCAGTTATTCATTCTTTGGATGAAAAAACAGTGGAAAACATTAAAAATTCTTCGGCAGATTATCTTCATATGGATATTATGGATGGAGAGTTTGTTCCAAATAAAACTGTGGATATTTCTTCTTTAGAAATGTTTAAAGATCTTCCTTTAAGAAAAGACATTCATCTTATGGTAGAAGATGTATCCTTTTATGTATCCCTTTATCAAAGGTTTTCTCCTACATATATTACATTTCATATAGAAGGTTGTTTGGATGTAAAAAAAAATATTGAAACGATTCGTTCTTCTTCTAGTAAAGTAGGAATTGCTTTAAATCCTTTTACTGATTTAGAAACTATAAAACCTTACTTACCTTTTGTAGACCTTGTTTTGGTAATGAGTGTTGAAGCGGGAGAAGGGGGGAAATCTTTTATTGATATAACAGATAAGATCCAAACGTTAAAAAAAATAAGAGAAGAAAACAATTTTTCTTATATTATTGAGGTCGATGGTGGAATTAAGGATACCAATATTGCTCTTTTAAAGGATGCAGATATGGTTGTCGTAGGGTCTTTTATTACAAATGCTCTATCTTATAAAGAACAAGTAGAAAAATTAAAAAAAATAGTTGGATAAACTATTTTTTTAAAAAGAAAAGGAGGAAGTATGAAAAAAATTATCACAGTAGATGGAAATGAAGCTTGTAGCCGAACTTCATATTATTTTACAGAGGTAGCCGGAATTTATCCTATTACACCTTCTAGTCCAATGGCAGAACATTTAGACGAATGGTCTTGTTTAGGGGAGAAAAATTTATTTGACATGCCTGTTAAGGTTGTTGAGATGCAAAGTGAGGCTGGAGCTGCTGGATTTGTTCATGGCTCTTTACAAGGAGGGGCGCTTACTTCTACTTATACAGCAAGTCAAGGTCTTCTTTTAATGATTCCCAATATGTATAAAATGGCTGGTGAAATGCTTCCTTGTGTGCTTCATGTAGCCGCTCGAAGTATTGCGACACAATCTCTTAGTATTTTTGGAGATCATCAGGATATTTATGCAACCAGAATGACTGGTTTTTGTATTCTTGCTTCTTCTTCG
>CAMSXY010000102.1 GCA_947065955.1 uncultured Caryophanales bacterium
CTACACAAGGATGAACACTCTTTCCCTACACGACGCTCTTCCGATCTAAGCATTCGAATACAAAGACGTGTAATTTGAGATCCTCTAATAGGATATAAATATCCATCTATATCAATTTTCACTAAAATAGGATCCGCGATTCTTGCATCTAATGGATTTTGCTTTTCAATTGGAAGTTTTTTTAAATTTTGAGCAACTGCTTCAAAAATAACAGAATATTCGTTATTGACTTTTTGATAAAATTTTTCAATAAATTCTTTTAAAGATACCCTCTTATGGGCAACTGGTACAGGGTAAGGCATATCCTCCTCTAAATTATCAATATCAAAACAACTTTCCATCAATACATCTAAAATCTGTTTTTTTTCTTTTTCCTCTTGAAATTTAGGTTTTGTAACAATTTCTCCTACAATAGTACTACAAAAAGAACGTTCCAATACAGCAGCTATTCGCATGGTATGAGATATTGAAGTATTTTCTTTAGGAGCAGATTGAATTCCCATCCATTCATAGCCTTCTTTTTTTGCAGTTGCAAGGGGAGCTTTTAATTGAGGATGAAATAAGTCTTTTCGTTCCATATAAATCTCTTCTAATATCTTTGTTGTTAAATATAAGTACTTACTATTGGTGTAAAATACTAAGGTCCCTTCCCTATCTACATTTCCATTTTCTCCATACTTTAAATCATAAGCAATTTTTTGTTCTTTCGCTTTTTCAATAAAAAGTTCCAAAAAAGCATATTGGGAAGAAAAAGGAATATTTACATAAATACGAAACATAGGTTTTTTTAATTCTTTTCCATTTGTTGATTGGCTTCGACATTTAATAGAACCATATTCGTCCATCGCAAAGTAAAAATTCCATTCTTTTACTTTAGGGTCTTTCGTTATAAATTTTTCTATTTTTTGTACTTCTGATACTGTGTTAATAGGAAGAACGAGATCCTCTAAAAATTCCTTAATACGACCGTAATTGGAAAAAAACTTTTCTTGATGTTCTTTTTTTAGAGCATATACCATTTTCCTCCATTCTTGTATCCTTCTATTATAAAATACAAAATAATCGGAAAGACGAATATCATCATTTACTAAATTATCAGTTCTAGTAATTGCATTATAAGAATCAAACCCTTGATATTTTTCTTGTGTTAAAAGGTAGTTAATATATTGTTTTAAAAAATCTTCTCGTTCCAGTGGAGAAATCCATTTTGTCTCTCTTTCCATTTTATACTTCCTTTCTATTCTTAATTTTATTATAACACAAAATGGCTCTATTGTTCTTTTAATTTTTTATTTTTTTATTTCTTCTATTTTTTTTTGACAAAAAAAGACTTTTATTTTGCAATAAAAATCTTTTTTTAAATAGTTAGTGGTAAATCTTCTTTAAAGATTTTTTGAGTTCTTTTTTTCCAAGATAATAAAAATCATAAGGAAAACGATTCATTAAATACTGTTTTAATTGTATATAAAGTTCTTTTTTCTTTGTATAATCGACTTGTATACAAAGTTGTTCTGTAAATTTTTCTAAAAGAGATTGGATATAGGATTTTTCACAAGTTATAGCAGAGGCATGCTTTTCAAAATCTCTGTTTAACATATAAAATAAACGGTCAAATTTAATCATAGCATTGGTTTTACTATAATTTGCATTTATTTTTTCGATAATATGAAGGTTAAATTTTTCGTACTCTTTTTCATCATAATGAAGATCCGCCTTTAAAAGAAAGGAATTTTTTTCTTCTAAAGATTTATAAAAGAATTTTGATTTTACAGGTTCTACATAAACTACATTCGCATACTGTTTTGCAATTTTTCGTAATTTTTGATTGATAAATTCGGAAATTTTAAGTCCTAAGAAATCGGGAACCCCACAAAGATATACTTGTGTATTTGCTCCCTTATTTCGATTGTTGATTTGAATCCACTTTAAAGTGGCCTCTAAACTTCTTGTATCTCTTTTAATACCATATGTTAATTTATGAAAAATACTTCCCTGCCTTGTTACATTGTCTAAAAAAGAACCTGTACAACCATTATATATAACAATATTTGCCATATTTGGGTCAACATCAAAGATCAATTCTTGTAAACCTCTTGGCTCTTTTGAAGAATAGTACATTTCCATTTGTTCTTTCGAAAGTCCATGTACAGTTTTTCCAATAGGACCTTTTCCATAATCTAATTGATTTAATTTCTGAATTTCAGATTCTTTTATATTCGTTGCTAACCATTCAAAGATACATTCATCGTTATTATTTTGGGCACGTGCAAAGTGAAATAACTCCAAATTTATTTCACCTTTCTTAAAAATGGGTTTTAAACTTTCATTTCGAATAAGCAAAGGTTTAGTAGTTCTTCTTAAAGAATAGCCTGAACCAATTGAATTTCCAAGGCTAATTAAGCGAAAATTCGTAACATTATTTCTTTTTAAAGTTTCTACTAACCTTTTATTTTCTTGAAATAATTTAAGATATAAATCCTTTTTATTCATAAAATCTCCCTATACCTTTTACATTTCTTTTCTTTTTTTTATATATGTTTTTTGATCATAATAATTTTTTGCATAATTTAAAACTTCTGCTATTTCTTCAGTAGTAGTTCTCCCTAAAAAAGGAATTTTTTCTTCCTTTGTATCTTGATACATTCTTCTTCGCATATCTTCATAAGAAATACTTTCCTTCATATCACAAGTAGCTATATAATGTGTTCTTGAAAAAAAGACTTCAAAACCAGCTTCTTCCCAGTGAGAAAGAGAAAACCAGCCTTGATGAGTTGTTAAAATGCCAATATCCTCTGAAGTAATTCCTTTATAAATGCTTCCTGCCTGAAAACAATGATCTTGATGGTTGTCTCCTATAGGCGTATGAAAATTTATCCTTTCAAATAGCCCCACTTGTCCATGATCATAAAGGCAAACAAAAGCATTTTTTACATCTATGTATTTTGGAACTAATTGAACTGGTTTATCTGGATGCTCCTTGTTATATTCTTCTATTTTTTTTATTATATATTCTAATGACTTTTCCATTTTTCCTCCTACATTTTTCTATTTCAATTTTATTTCAAAAGCTTAGAAACATTCCTTTTTATTCTTTTAAAGTTTTTTGATTTTGAATGTTCTTTAATAAACTGTAATATTAATGAATTGGTTTTATTTTTCTTTAAAATATTCTTTTTTCTTTTTTACGACTATATTACTGAGAAATAAAATTCCTATTAAATTTGGAATAGCCATAAATCCATTCACTGTATCCGCCAAATCCCATACTAATTCCAGACTTGTGACAGCACCTATCATTATAAAAATTAACCATAAAATTCGAACAATATATTTACTTTTTTCTCCAAATAAATATTGGGCACACTCCTCACAAACAAAACCTGCTGAAGTAAGACAAGTAAAAGAAAATAAGAACGATATGATCATAATTAAATAACTTCCTATTTCCCCTGGCAAAACCTCTTGAAAAGCTTCCATCATAAGAGCTGCTCCACTTAAGCCACCTGTCCAATTTCCTGCAATGACAATAATCAAACCTGAAATTGTACAAATAACAATAGTATCAATAAATACTTCAATAGGTGCCCATAGACTTTGTTCAATTGGATCATCTACTTTTGCGGAACTATGAATAATGGCAGCAGATCCCATACCTGCTTCGTTGGAATACATCCCCCTTGCAAAACCATAACGAATAATCTGGGTAACAGAGGCCCCTAAAAATCCACCAACAGCGGCTTGCGGTGTAAAGGCACTTTTAAAAATAGTTACAAAAGCGGATGGAACCATATCTATATTCAAAAAAATTATAATAACTCCAATCAAAATATAAAATATTCCCATCACAGGAACCATCACTTGGCTAAATTTTCCTAATCGTTTTACGCCTCCAAAAATTACGAATCCTACAATTATCATAAGTAAAATCCCAATTAAAAAGGGAGGAATACTACATTTTGCGTTAATAACTTCTACAATTGTATTCGTATCTACCATAGCTACAATAACAATATAAGAAATAACGGCCATAATTGCATAAAATCCTGCAAGAAATTTGCTTTTTACGCCTTCTTTTAAATAATACATTGGTCCAGATGTAAAAGTCCCTTCCTCTTTTTCTTTTCGAAATAAAATTCCAAGAGTAATTTCAGCAAACTTAATCGCCATTCCGAAAAAAGCAGCTACCCACATCCAAACGAGGGCTCCAGGACCTGCAGCAGCAATAGCAGTTGCTACCCCAGCAATATTTCCCGAACCTACAATCCCTCCTAAGGCAATCAAAGCTGCTTGAATGGAGGAAATATTTCCTTTTTTTTGATTATTTCTACTTTCTTTCTTGAATTTTCTTAAAATTTCTTTTATTTTGGTAATTTGAACGAAATTTAAACGAATCGAAAAATATATGCCCGTTCCAAGAAGTAAAAGGATCATTGGGACTCCCCAAATAAAATCATTTATTATCCCATTATATTTTTCTATTAACTCTACCATAGTCTTCTTCTTTCTAATTCTACTTTTTTACATCTTATTCCTATTATTTTTTAACATGGATTAAAATAATTCTTTAAAATATATGTTTTTATTATAGCACATATTCTTTTAGAATTATATAATAATTTGAATTTCTTATAAAAATAGTTTGTAGCGTTACAATTGATGTGATACCTTTTAAGTACAAAAAAAAGCAATAAGTCG
>CAMSXY010000103.1 GCA_947065955.1 uncultured Caryophanales bacterium
TTAAATTTTAAAATACTAAACTTTTTCGTGTCTAAAAACTTGACATAAATCCAAACGATTCATTTGTAAAGTATAATCTTTATTTTCTATATGTAATTTTAATTTTCTCATTTTTTCCCTACTTTCTTTTTATGAATGTAAAATGTTTTATTCTGTCATCATTAAAGCGGTTACTTCTTCTATTGATTTATCAACAATTAATGTACTTGGCACAGTATGCAATGTACATTCAATAACACCACCGACAGATACTTCATTTTTCCACGTTTGACAAATTCCTGTGTACATAGAACCTGTACCATCTGGATATTTGATTAAAATATCTTTGGCTGTATTATCACAAATTGCTTTTACGGCAGTTAAGTTTTCTAGTGAATAATTGTAAATAAAATCCATATCTCCTGTATCAGGTCTATCTGGAATATATACTTTTACAGGATCACTTGAAGTTGTTGTTTCAACCGTTCCACCTGCTTGTCCTGTTGCTGGAGCCCCTTTTACAGCAACAAGTTTTTCTTTTGAAAATTTTGCTGCACCTTTTTCTTTTACATATAATTCAATACCTAAATCTAACATATTTTCACCTCATTTATTTTTCTATTCCCTTTTTTTGAATAGGATAAATTACTAAGTGGTCTTTTTTTACATCCAATATTCCAGTTACTTTTATAGTATTCTTATATATAGTAAAATCTTTTTGTTCTGTATCAAACTCTATATTGAGTGTTATACGATAATTTGTTTTTAAATAATCCACTATATGATTTGTTATCTCACTTGCTATAATTCTTTTTGAAATAATAGTATCTTCCTTTTTTTGATCCTTTGCATAAATTTTTATATCTATACAAAAAGTAAAACTTTCTTCACTATAACTTAAATCTGTATATTCATTCGTCATAGAAGATAACTTAAAAGATACTACTGGAAAGGTTTCATTTTCCTGTGGAAAAGATTCCATTATAGTAGGGGAATATAGAGAATTATTTTTGATATAATCCTTTATTTCTGGATAGATCTTTTCTTGGAATATTTTTTCAAATATTTTATCATCACCTCTTTTAAACTTTTATGATAAATATTTTTCATTATAAAACAAAGATTCGAAAATTTTATATTTTTAATAATTTTTAAGTGAGAGTTTTTATAAATAGAATCCTATTTATAGATTTTTTACTTATATATTTTTTTATAATGGTAACTTTTTTAATCCTAAAATTTTTTACTATTTTATAATTTTTATAGTTTCTCTACTTTAACCTAGCGTTTTATATTTTATATACAAACTTATCGTTTTTGATTTCTAGTTTTTAGATATTACTTTTAAAATTATCTTTTATTTCTCTTTTTCTTGTAGAAATTTTAAAATAAATAATTGGTTATTTTTCTAGGATTATTCTGCCACTTTTTCTAAATATCCTATAAAGTGTGGGAATATAACAATCGTTATATTCCCTTGTAGCACTGAACAACCTTTAAGGGAAAATCGGGCTGTTCGATTACATTTATACTCCAAATCAATGGTTTTTGTTAGCTTTTGAGTATAAAAGGATAACATTTATTGGACTTTTTTTGGAAATATGCTTTCTTTTTCTTCTACTTTCTTTTGAATACAAATGGATCTTGATTTTCCATTGGTTGTTTTTATATATCCTTTTTCTTCTAACAATAATACTTTTTTAAATACTGTATTTACATCACAATCTAGCAATAAAGCTAGTTCCCTGTAAGTTGGAGAATATTGATTTTTATTTATAAAATAGTTTATGGCTTCTAATACCTGTTTTTGTTTTATACTTGTTTTATACATTTTTCTACACAATTTTTTAAATTCATCCTTTCTTCCTATTCCTCTTCTAATAATTTCCAAGAATCATTTTTTTGTCCTTGTTCTCTTTTTCTTGGGGTTCCTGTTTGAAAATCAGAATAATCCCAAATATCTTTTTCTAACTCTTTATAATAATGTGTATAATCCTCTTTACAATACTTATAATAAAGCCACAAGGCATAATCATCCCAAGTTTTAAAATCAATTCCATATTTTACATATTTTCGGTTTACAAAAGAGATAAACGTTCGATTGTATTTGCTTACATATCCCATTTTTTATCTTCCTTACCTGTTTCACTTGAATTCACATAAGTTTTTTGTTTTAAAATTATTTCTTTTAAGTATCGGTTGGTAACGTTGGATCGTTCTAAAAAACAGAGGCGTTTTAGCATTTCGAGTGTTATTTTATATAAAGCTTCTGTTTTTCTTTGTTCTTTTTGAAGTTGTTTTATAATCCTTTTACTCACTGTGATCTGCCATTTCAACTTTTTTTCAAATCTTTTTTTTATTATCAATAAATAAAAAATTACAAAAATTATTATAATGGTTGCTCTTAGATTCATTTTTTCTCCCTTTCCTTTATTCACATTTTGTGGATGAATGGTGTATTTTATTTTAAAGCATTAAAATAATCTCTTTGATATTATTAAAAGTACTGCTTAATTTTTTATCCCTCCTAACTTACTATAAGTATATATTCACGTTTTGTGAATGTCAAGCGTTTGTTTCACGTTTTGTGAATTTTTTCTTGAATTCCTATTTTCTTCATGTTATACTACTAGTAAGTGAGGGAAAGTTATGGATAATCCAAAATTATATTTATCTTCTAATCTTAAATTTTTGAGATTACAAAAGGGAAAAACACAAGAAGAAGTTGGTGCAATTTGTCATAAAAAAAATACAGCTGTTAATAATTGGGAAAAGGGAATTAGAGAACCAGATGCTGTCGATTTAGCTTTGCTCTCCAATTATTTTAACGTCTCCATAAATGATTTGATGTTAATGGATCTAAGAATTATGAAAGATACGAAAAAAACGCTTTTTAAAAAAAATGGAGTCGAAATTACAATCTGCCATGATGGAGAAATCGATGATAAAATGTTATTAGAGGTTAACAATTTATTATTACAAGAAAAAATTTTAAAAGAAGAATTTAAAAAAAGTGATAAACAGAGTTAAATTTTTTTATTATTTCTCTTGAACAATCATATAGATTATCACGGAAATTAACAGCCAATTAATCTTTTAGCGAACGAATATTTGTTTTTCTTTTAAAAAAAGTAGTTCATACAGTTTCAAAGCCATTTCATGCAAATTTTGTAAAAATTTGTCTTAATTATGATATGCTTGTTTCGAGGTGATAAAAAAAATGAAACCGGAAATTAGATATATTGAGTTAGATGAGAAAATCAAATATCTATACGTAACTATAAAAAACAAAACATTTCTATTTATTAATAAAAAAAAGACTACACCCGCTGCCACGGATATAGCCAAATTATACAGAAAATAATCCCCGACAGGAATTTTTTCTGCACTTTGATTATAACAAAAATAACTCTTTTTTGCAATAAAAGGAATGGGAATGAAAGATATTCTTAGAAAATAGGATCTTTGTAGAGAATAATTATAAAAATATTTCACTCATTTAAATAAGTTTTTCTATCCTCTTCTTCTCACTTTCTTTTATAAATACTCATTCCTTTTCTGCCTTATTTAAAGATGATTTATTTTCTAATACATGAAATTTACGAATCGTTTAAAGAATTAAATGTTTATTATTATTAACTTTCTACATAAAGCATTTATTATTTAAAAGGAGTGAAATTTATGTTTTGCATATATATTTTTTTATTCATATTACTCGTACCACTTTTTATAGTAATGCTCCCTTTTATTTTACTTTTTTATTTGCTACTTCTTATTTTTGATAGTGGTTGCAATTGTAGAAGATTTTAGTCTTCTACTTTTTATTTTGCATACCTTTGTGTTGAATTTACTTTTATAAATAAGAAATTTTTAGGAATGTTAAAAATTTTAAAATATGCTATTAAATATTAGAAAAGTATGATATAATTTATTTATGCAAGAGTGGCGGAACAGGTAGACGCGAAGGTCTCAAACACCTTTAACGAAAGTTGTGTGGGTTCGATTCCCATCTCTTGCACCATTAGGTAAAATCGTCGCACCAAGCGATGTTAATGGGATCAATCTGAAATATGATTGATTTTTTCTTTTCCAATTAGTAATTAGCAAACAACAGTATTACTCCTACCAAACTTTTATTTCAGTTTTCAGAATGACTTGCATGGTTAATTTTAGTATAATGGTTATAAACAAGTTATAAAGGTAATGTTCCTATTTTTGAAAATTTAAAACTAATAAATAATTTTTAGAAGGAGGTAGTTTAAAAATGATGAATACTAAAAATCTAATGATTAGAAGTAGTAGTGCTGAATTTTTAATATTTGAAAGACAAACGCATGACAAAGGTATACAAGTAAGATTTGAAGATGGAGACTTATGGTTAACTCAGAAATCCATAGGAGAACTTTTTGATACTACTAGAAATAATATTACAATGCATATAAATGAAATATATAATACTTATGAATTAGAAAAAAATTCAACTAGTAAGAAATTCTTACTAGTTCAAAAAGAAGGAAATAGAGAAGTAAAAAGAAACGTTCAGTATTATAATTTAGATATGGTTATTAGTATAGGCTATAGGGTAAATTCAGATAAGGCCATTCAATTTAGAAGATGGGCTACTTATATATTAAAAGAATTTTCTAAAAAGGGTTATATAATTGATAA
>CAMSXY010000104.1 GCA_947065955.1 uncultured Caryophanales bacterium
GACCATTTTTATTAGAATTACTTTAAAAGGAGATGCTAATATGTATTATTTTATTGGAATTAAAGGATCAGGTATGAGTGCACTTGCACAGATTTTAAAAGGATTAGGTTATGAAGTAAAAGGAAGTGATCAAAAAGCTCATTTTTTTACAGAGGATGCTTTGAGAGAAAAAAATATTCCTATTTTGGAGTATGACGAAAAAAATATTCAAGAAAATATGACGATTATTCGAGGAAATGTGATTTTAGAGGATCATGTAGAATTAAAAAGGGCAGAGGAGTTAGGACTTAAAATTTATACTTATCAGGAAATGCTTGCTCATCTTACAACAAAATTTAAGACAATTGCTATTAGTGGTTGTCATGGAAAAACAACTACAAGTTCTATGCTTGCTCATGTATTTGAAAATATAAAAGGATGTAATTATTTAATTGGAGATGGAACAGGTAGTGGAAGTTCTGAAAATGAATATTTTGTTTTAGAGGCTTGTGAATATAAAAGACATTTTCTTTCTTATAGTCCTTTTTATGCTATTATTACGAATATTGATTTTGATCATGTAGATTATTATAAGGATATTGATGATGTTATTTTAGCTTATAATGAATTTGCGAATAAGGCATCAAAGATGGTAATTGCTTGTGGGGATGATCAATATACTCGTTTTTTAGATGTTAAAAAACCAATTTTCTATTATGGACTTGATGAACAAAATGATATTGTGGCTACGAATGTAGAATATAAAAGTACTGGAACGAGTTTTGAAGTTGTGATTGAAGGCAATTATTATGGGTCTTTTGATCTTCCTATTTTTGGGAAGCATATGCTTTTAAATGCATTGGCAGTGATTGCGGTTTGTTATTATGAAAGAATGGAAGCTCGTGAAGTTAGTCATACTTTGAAAAGTTTTACAGGTGCTAGAAGAAGATTTGCAGAAACGATTATTGCGGATACGATTTTGGTTGATGATTATGCTCATCATCCAAATGAAATTAAGGCGACTATTCGCGCTATAAAACAAAAGTATCCAGAGAAAAAATTGGTTACAGTTTTTCAACCGCATACTTATTCTCGTACAAAGGAATTTGCAGACGATATTGCAAAGGCTTTGAATCTTTCGGATAAGGCTTATGTTATGGAAATCCATGGTTCTCGTGAAAAACAGGAAGATTTTGATAATATTACAGAAGAGATTATTATTGAAAAATTGGAAAATGGAGAATTTATTTCTTTAAAGGATGCTTCTAAACTTATCGATTACAAAGGATCTGTAATATTATTTATGAGTCCAAATGATATTTCTGTATTAGAAGAGGATTTAAAAGAATTATTGGAAAAATAATAAAAATTGAATATTATTTTTGATTATAGTAAAAAATTGTGCTAGAATAATATTGTGTTTTAGTGTTTTGTTATTATAAATGGTATTGAAATTTTCTTTAAGGCATATATTTTGTACTGATTGTTTTAAAATTATGATATTTTAGATGGTATTAAAACTTCTTGTAACATCAAACCATTATACCCGATGTTTTAGAACTATGTCATTTTAGATGGTATTAAAACAAATGGAGAAGTTGACAACGATGGTACTTAGTTTTAGAACTATGTCATTTTAGATGGTATTAAAACTAAAGAAATTATATATATTTTGTGCTTTTCGTTTTAGAACTATGTCATTTTAGATGGTATTAAAACTATAGAAGTTATTATTATAGAACGTCTAGAGTTTTAGAACTATGTCATTTTAGATGGTATTAAAACCGCAACAATTGCGCGTTATTTAGTGCAATTGTTTTAGAACTATGTCATTTTAGATGGTATTAAAACACTAATATGTCTTTAGATTTTATTACAGTTGTTTTAGAACTATGTCATTTTAGATGGTATTAAAACTTCTCAAAGAACAGAATCTATTCTCATCGAGTTTTAGAACTATGTCATTTTAGATGGTATTAAAACGAGGCATTGTACTCTCATTATTGATGAAGCGTTTTAGAACTATGTCATTTTAGATGGTATTAAAACACTAATATGTCTTTAGATTTTATTACAGTTGTTTTAGAACTATGTCATTTTAGATGGTATTAAAACTTCTCAAAGAACAGAATCTATTCTCATCGAGTTTTAGAACTATGTCATTTTAGATGGTATTAAAACGAGGCATTGTACTCTCATTATTGATGAAGCGTTTTAGAACTATGTCATTTTAGATGGTATTAAAACAAATTTTTCTAATTCATATGTAATTGAAATGTTTTAGAACTATGTCATTTTAGATGGTATTAAAACCAAGCCTAAAGAGGTTCCTCAAATTTTATTGTTTTAGAACTATGTCATTTTAGATGGTATTAAAACCTCAAATAGAGGTTATTATGTATAACTATGTCAAATTATATAAAAAAATACTCATTTTTTCTATTAAAATTGAGTATTTTTTATTTACATATTTTTAATTTTATCTGTATTTTTAAAGTTTAACTTGGCTATTTCATGTAACTTTTCAAAACCATATTTTTCTGCAATTTCTTTTCCTATTTTATCTACTTGTTCTCCAGCACCTTTAGGAAGAACCATTCCTAAATTCTTTTGTAATAGTTCAAATTTTTTTACAAAAAGATAACGACTAATTAAGGAAGCACAAGCTACTGCTAGAGATTTAGATTCTCCTTTTGTTAAAAAAGTAATATTTCGTACGATTTGTGTACTTTCTTTTAAATAATTATAATAAACAAACTTTTCTGCAAATTGATCAACAATAATGTAATCATATTCTTGATATTTATGTGACAATTCCCATAATACTTTGTTATGTAAAATAGCTTTAATCTTATTCATATTCATATCAGACTTATAAGATTCATTATACTTTTGATTAGTAAGTTCTATGCTTGCATAAGGAATTCTTTTTAGTATTTTTGGAACAATCTCTAAAATTTTGTTATCATTTAATTTTTTAGAATCCTTTACACCAAGTTCTTCTAAAAAAGAAATATCTTCTTTTTTTACATAAGCTGCACTTACAATGATTGGTCCAAAATAATCTCCTGTTCCTACTTCATCCGAACCAATGCTTGTTGCATAATAAAATTTAGGATCTACTAAAATCTCTTTTTGTTCTTTTTTTTGAGAACTATCTTTTCTATCGATTTTAGCATTTGGATTTAAATGTTTTTCCATTTCCATCCACATATTAGCATCAATATCTGCAGAAATCCCTTGAAAGACTGCTTTTCCGGATTCATAAAGTGTTACAACTGTATCCTCTTCATCGGCTTGGAAAATAGCGTAAGGAGGTGTTTTTGCTCGTTTTTTTTCTTCAAAATAAGAAATCATTTTTTGTTTGGTATTTTCACTGACTTTAAGTGTAATTGTCATTTTAATTCCTCCTATTTCCATTTTAACATAAAATTTTCATTTTACTTTCTTTTTTTCTAAAAATATAATATAATTTTAGTAGGAGTGAAATTATGAATATAGTAGATGTAATGATTGTTTTGCTTTTAATTGCTGGAGGTGTTTTTGGATTAAAAAGAGGGTTTACAAAATCACTGGTTTGTTGTATTGGTATGATTGCAGTGGTAGTGCTTGCTTTTCTTTTAAAAAATCCAGTTTCTGTTTTCTTTTATGAAAATCTCCCATTTTTTAAATTTGGAGGGGTTTTTAAAGGTGTAACGGTTTTAAATATTTTAATTTATGAAGTTATTGCATTTTTACTTGTGTTTGCGATTTTGCAAATTGGACTTCGTATTTTAATGCTTGCGACAACGATTTTTGAAAAAATATTAAATGTTACTGTTATTCTTAGTATACCTTCTAAACTGTTGGGAATGATAGTAGGGATTGTAGAATATTTTATTATTGTTTTTATTGGTCTTTATGTTCTTTCTTTACCTATTTTTCATTTTGATTTTATAGAGGAGTCAAAATATAGAGTTCCTATTTTGGAAAGTACCCCTGTTCTTTCTGGATTCTTAGATACAACCAATAAAGTTATTAAGGAATTTGCAGGGATTAAAGAAAAATATGAAACAACACCAGATTCCAATCAATTTAATTATGAAACTTTAGATCTTTTCCTAAAATATAAGGTGATCGATGTAAAATCTGTTGAAAAATTGATGGAGAAAGATAAATTAAAATTACTTGGGGTAGAAACCCTTTTAGAAAAATATAAAGGAGAAAAATATGATAATTAAAGCAAATAGTGAAAATTTTAAAGAGGTTATTCAGAGAGATAGAGTGCTTGTTGATTTTTATGCAGATTGGTGTGGACCTTGTAAAATGTTATCCCCTATTTTAGAGGAAATTGGAAATGAAAGAAGTTCTGTTAAGATTGTTAAGGTAAATGTAGACGAGGAAGAAAATATTGCACGTGAGTATGGAATTATGAGTATTCCAACCCTTGTTCTTTTTGAAAATGGTTCTCTTAAAAAAAGCCAAACAGGTTTTTTACCAAAAGAACAAGTCTTAGAATTTATGGAAGAAGAATAAAATTTTCTTATGAAAAAAGTATAATTTTTAAGATTATACTTTTTTTATTTTTTGTTATACTAAAAAATAGTATAAAGATCGGAAGAGCGTCGTGTAGGGAAAGAGTGTTCATGCTTGTGTAGATCT
>CAMSXY010000105.1 GCA_947065955.1 uncultured Caryophanales bacterium
ACACAAGGAAGAACACTCTTTCCCTACACGACGCTCTTCCGATCTTTCAACATTCCTTTGAAATAAAAGATCTTATTTTTTATCTTATTATTATGATATCGGCTATCTTTGGAAGCATGATTGGTATTAATCGAAAAAGAAGCCATTAAAATTTAGGATCCCTAAATTTTTTTTTGATAACGATTTATAAAAGTATCCTTATAAGCAAGCAAAGAATCTTTTTGAATAGCTTCTCTTAATTCCTCTGTTAAACGAATTAAAAAACGAATATTATGAATCGATAAAAGTCTGCCCCCCAAAGATTCAGAAGAAGTAATTAAATGACGAAGATAAGCCTTGGTATAATGAGTACAGGTATAACAATCACAGTCCATTTCAATAGGAGTAAAATCCTCTTTATATTTTAGATTTTTAAGGTTAATTTTCCCATCTTTTGTAAAAGCATTTCCATGGCGAGCAATACGTGTGGGTAAAACGCAATCAAACATGTCAACTCCACGAATAACACCCTCTATAATATCCAAAGGATCTCCTACTCCCATTAAATAACGAGGTTTATCTTCTGGCAAATAAGCGATTGCATAATCAACCATATGATACATGGTTTCTTTGTCTTCCCCAACACTTGTTCCCCCTATAGAATATCCATCAAAATCCATTTTTACAGTCTCCTTAGCACTATAAGCACGAAGATCTTCAAACTCTCCTCCTTGTACTATGCCAAATAAAGATTGCCTTGGATTGTTATGGACAGCTTTGCCCCTCTTGGCCCATCTAAGTGTACGTTCAACACTTTTTTCCATATATTCTCGAGTAACAGGATAAGGAGGACATTCATCAAAACTCATAGCAATATCACTATCCAATTTATTTTGAATTTGAATAGAAAGTTCTGGTGTTAAAAAAAGAGCTTTCCCATCTAAATGACTTTTAAAATGAACACCTTCCTCAACAATGTCCTTCTTTTTATCTTTCGCAAGAGAAAAGACTTGAAATCCCCCACTATCTGTTAAAATAGGACCATCGTAATTCATAAACGAATGAAGACCTCCAGCTTTTTCAATCACTTCCGCTCCAGGTCTAAGCCATAAATGATAGGTGTTCGAAAGAATAACCGCACTATTCATCTGTTTCAATTCATCGCTTGTAAGAGTCTTGACATTTGCGAGAGTCCCAACAGGCATAAACATTGGAGTAAAAAAAGTTCCATAATTGGTTTTTAAAGTTCCATAACGGGCTTTTGTATTTTTTTCTTGCTTTAATAAAGTATACTGAATTTTCATTTTTCTCACCATTATCATTATAACGAAAACAATTTTTTTTTTCAATAAAAAGAACTCTTAAGAAAAGAGTTCCTCCTTGAATTCCAATAAATAGGTACGAATTTCTTCAAGATGCATACCATGAGATCCTTTTAAAATAATTAATTTATTTTCAAAATCTCGACTATATAAAAATTTTTTTAAAGAAGAAAGATCAGCAAACCAAACAGCACCTTTTACGTTTATTTTACGCATAGCTTCTCCTACTAATAAAATTTCGTCTCCTTTAAAATTCTTTAATAATTTAGAAAGCTTTTTATGAATTTTTTCACTATAATCTCCTAATTCTAAAATATCTCCCAAAATAAAAATCTTTTTCCTTAAATCCTCTTTTGCAAAAGCACAAACACCTGCCATGGATTCAAAACTAGCATTATAACAATCGTCTAAAAGAGTACAATTTTTTCCAAGTTCAAATCGCTGCATTCGATTTTCGCTTCCATGAAAAGCAGCAATAGCCTCTTTAATATCCTCCTTGGGAACTTCAAAAAGAAGCCCCACTTGCATCGCAAGTAAAACATTAGAAAGAAAATGTTTTCCTCCATAAGGAAAAGAAAAATCTTCCTTTTTCCCATCTAAAACAACAGAAAATGTTAATTTTTCTAAATCACTTTTAACATCCGTTGCCTTTATATCCCCTTTTCTTCCCCCACAAAGTATATGAGGAAAAGTAACTTTTTTTAAATAAGCATCCGCACCATTTAAAACTAAAAGCCCATCTTGCATTCCCTCTATAATTTCCATTTTAGCTTTAAAAATATTTTTCCGAGATCCTAAATTACCAATATGTGATGTCCCTATATTGGTAATAACTCCTACATCTGGAAGCGCTATTTTGGAAAGAGTTTCTATTTCATGAAAATGATTCATTCCCATTTCTAAAACAACAACTTCATGTTTTTTTTCTAATTTTAAAAGAGTGAAAGGTACTCCTAAATGATTATTTTGATTTTTTTCACTTTTTAAAACACAGTATTTTTTTTCTAAAATATGGGCTATCAAATCTTTAGTCATTGTTTTTCCAACACTGCCTGTTACCGCAATAACAGGAATAGAATAATTTTTTCTTTTTTGAAGTGCCAAATCTTGTAAAGCCTTTAGTGTATCCGAAACAAGAATCACTGGAATAGGTGTATTCAAAGAAATCTCTTTAGAAACAACAATTCCAGCTGGTCTTTTTTTTAAAACCTCTTTTAAAAAATCATGGCCATCAAAATTTTCTCCAATCAAAGCAAAAAACAAATCCCCTTTTTTTACATTTCTACTGTCTGTAGAAATTCCTTTTACCTGTGTTGTTTTATATTTTTTATTTTGAATGGTTCCCAAAAGAAGTTGGGCTACTTTTTCTATATTCAAACTAATCCCCTCAAAATAGTCTATGAAATAAAAAAAAATATATGTTTAGTCCATATATTTTGACATTGACTTCATCATTTGATTGACTTGTTTTTGACTTGGTGTTCTCCCCATTTGTGTCATCATAGCTTTAATCATTTGCTCATTAATAGGCGGATTTTGTTTCATATATTTTTTCATATAATTACGAGCAATAAAAAAGCCTGTAATTCCACCAATAATAAAACCTACCAAAATTTTTAATAAATCTAATAAAAATGCTCCCATTTTTTTCCTCCTTGTCTTTTATTTTACTAAAATTATACTTTTTTTTCAAGACTATATACCTATTAGATTGGTTTTATAAAGATCTTTAAGCCAAAAACAATCATGATTTTCAAAATTAATAACTAAAATTTTTCCGCGGTAGTACTTAAAGACTTGTAGTATTTTGGGAAAACTATAGCGACTTGTCACTTGAATCAAAGAAGGTCTTATTACTAAAAGTGTATTTTTCAAAAGAATCTTGTTATCCTTCTTTTTCGCATTTGGAAAACGACTTTTGAAATAATGCTCAATTAACAATACATCAAAAGGAACACAGATCTGCTTATAAAGAGAAACTCCATAATTCAAATCATTTCCTCGCATTCGATACAGATTTTCAAAAGTTTTATAAAGAACTTTCGTGTTTTCTTGATAGATATTATAAAAATAATCATGTATTCCAAATAGCAAATAGGTTTGCATCTAAATCACCCTATATTATAGTACTATAAGGAAAAACAAAATTTTGTCGAACCATAAAAAAGGATGATTTTCATCCTTTTTTTAAACGATATAATATTTTTTAAAATTTTTCAAACTATAAACTATTTTGTCTGATAAAATACTATTTCCTCTTGTGAATTTGTAAAATCCATATTCCCCGATTTATGAGCGTCTAAAAAAAGTACCGCCAATACTAATATAAAAAAACTAACCATTACCTTACTTTGCATAACTTCTTTCATAATATCACTCCTTTGTGTTTTAATTTTACCACGAATATATGTTCGTGTCAATGATTTTCTTTTCAAAAAGAAACAAATGTTTGACTTGCTATAAAGAGTGTGTTAAAATAAAGATACTATGAGGAGGTTATATATGGAAAAATTAACACGCCGACAAGAAGATGTTTTAAAATTTGTAAAAGAATTTCTTGTATCTCATGGATATCCACCTACAGTTCGTGAAATTGGAAAAGCACTCGATATCTCTTCCCCTGCTACAATTCATGCCCATTTAAACAATTTAGCCAACAAAGGATTTATTCGAAAAAATGATTCGAAAAATCGTGCTCTTGAACTTCTTGTAGAAAATGAATTCGCTAAAGAAAACGATCAGGTAATAGAAGTTCCTCTCCTTGGAAAAATCACAGCTGGAAATCCCATTGAAGCAATTGAAAATCCAGATGAATACTTTTCACTTCCTTCCTATTTAATTCCTAAAAAAAGTGAAGTTTTTACACTTCATGTTAGCGGAACCAGTATGATTAATGCAGGTATTTTAGATGGAGATATCGTTATAGTAGAAAAGAGAAATACAGCACGAAATGGTCAAATTGTAGTAGCCATGACAGATAATAATGAAGTAACCTTAAAAACCTTCTATAAAGAAAATGGGTATTTCAGACTACAACCAGAAAATGATACAATGGAACCTATTCTTTTAAATCAAGTAACCATCTTAGGAATTGCGATTGGTCTTTACCGAAAAATATAAAAACATCCTTTGCTTAACTGCTAAATTCCGTATTAAAAAATAATTTTAATTCTAAAAAAAAGAGTAAGTTTGAACAGGAATGTTTGATATGAACCCCGTTTCTTGGACAAAATAGAAACGAGGTTTTTATATGTCAAA
>CAMSXY010000106.1 GCA_947065955.1 uncultured Caryophanales bacterium
AACAAAAAAGTAAACACATCTTTTTTTGTGTCTACTTTTATCTTACAACTTCAATTCAATGAAATCTTTTTTTTTATGGATAAATATATGCTTTTTTCATATACTGAATTAGGTGGTTGTATGCGTTTATCCGATTTACAAAAAAAAGATATTATTAATATGAAAGATGGAAAAAAGATCGGAAATATTATAGATGTAAATTTAAACGAAGAAGGCAAAATGGTTGCATTAGTTGTTGAAAAAACAACATTTTTAGTCTCTATGTTTACAAGTCGTAATGAAATTGAAATTAAATGGAACCAAATTGAAAAAATTGGCGAAGATGTTATATTAGTTAATATAGTTTTTTAAAAAAAATTATGTTATAATATAAGAAAGTAAGGTGACAATATGGAAAAAATAAGAATTAACATGTTAGCACGTCGTGCAGAAGATGTAAAAGGACAAGGAGTCGGAAGTGCTTATTTAGAACAGGTGAATCTTTTAAAAGAGGCAAAAGGTCTTTTTGAGATTGTAATTAATGATACCAAAAGAGCAGATATCGTTCATGCACACACAATAGATCCTATGAATTATTTGGAATTTCGAAAATCTATGGGAGTAAAGGTTGCTTATGTTCATTTTCTTCCTCATACTTTAGATGGAAGTATTCATTTACCAAAACCAATCTTTCGTGTATTTAAAAAATATGTAATTCGCTTTTATAAGAAAGCAGATTATTTAGTTGTTGTGAATCCTATTTTTAAAAAGGATTTGATGCAATATCATATTCCAGAGGAAAAAATTAAATATATTCCCAATTATGTATCTAAAGAGCATTTTTGTATTAAAGCGGACGCACGTTTAAAAATTCGTGAAAAACTTCATATTCCAAAGGATGCTTTTGTTGTTATGGGAGCTGGACAAGTGCAAACGAGAAAAGGGGTTTTAGACTTTGTTGAGGTCGCTAAAAAAATGCCTGCTATTACTTTTCTTTGGTGTGGAGGATTTTCCTTTGGAAAAATTACAGATGGTTATGAAGAATTAAAAAAAGTTTATGAAAATCCCCCTAAAAATGTTCGATTTTTAGGCATTGTACCAAGAGAGGAAATGTGTGCTATCTTAAATGCTAGTGATCTATTTTTTCTTCCTTCTTATAATGAACTTTTTCCTATGACGATTTTAGAGGCTTCCAATGTTCATGTTCCGCTTTTACTACGTAATTTAGAGTTGTATGAAGATATTTTATTTCATAAATACGCATCTGGAGAGACCATTTTGGAATTTGTAGATCTTATAAATTCTTTTAAAGAAAATCCTGAATTATTGGAAAAATATAAAAAATATTCTAAGGAAATTAGTGAATATTATTCCAAAGAACATGTTTTAGAAATGTGGATTTCCTTTTATAAAGGAATCATAAAAGAAAAGGTAAAATAAAGGATAAAATATTTTTTAGGAGGGAAACAATGAAACAAGCTAAAATAAAGATAGAGCTTTTACCTAATTTTTTCTTAAATGCAAATGGTACGTTTAATAAAGAAGAGGCTTTAAAATTTATCAGTAAGTTAGCGCATGACTGTTATTTGAAAGAAGATTTTTTTAAAAGTAAAAAAGAGGTTTTTGAAAATAAGATAGATTGTTTTGATACAATAAAAAATGATTATAGTCTATACGATCATGTTGTTATTTCTTTTCGTTTACAAAATATTCCTAAAATTTTAGGCATGTTATTAAAAAATGAATATCCTTATATCGTAAATGAAAAATTAGAACACTATACTTCTATTAGCGTAAACGAAAATGCTATGATTACTAAAAAAGAAGAAAAATTATATAATAAATGGGTCAAAATATTTAAAATGAGGATTCAAAAACAATATGAAGGGGTATATTCAGAAACCCAAATTCAAAAGTTGGCACAAGAGAATGCGCGTTATTTAGTAACTGTGTTTATGCCAACACAAATGATTTATACAACAACTTTAAGGCGAATTAATGAATTTGCTTGTTGTATGTTAAATTATATGGAAGGTTCTATTAATAGAAGTCTTTCTGACTTTGAAGAGAAATTTATTAATGTAATTAAAGAGTTTTGTACAGAGCTTTTCGCTTTAAATGTTTTAGATCCAAGGTTAATGACCCATAAAGAACAAATTTCTTTCTTTGGAAAAGATCTAAAGAAGGAAGAGGAATTTTTTGGAGAGAGTTATTCTACTTTTTATAAAGGTTCCTTTGCACAACTTGCTAATGTTCAAAAAATTCATGGTCTTCATTATCAAATGGAGATAGTAAAAAATAAAGAATATTTTATTCCACCTATTATTGAGGAAGATAGCGCGTTGGTTCAAGCTTGGCTTGAAGATATGCAAATACTTAAACATGTCTACCCGCAAGGGGAAAAAATATGGATTAAAGAAACAGGAACTTATAATGCGTTTATTTTAAAATGCCAAGAAGGTTTATGTACCTCTGCACAGTTAGAGATGATGCAACAAACAAAAAGAACTTTGTTAAAGTATAAGAGGGCACTTGAAAAAGGAAATTCTGTTCTTGCTTGGGATATCGAAAAGTATTTAAGGGGAGCTCGATGTACTTTCCCTGATACAGTTTGTTTTTCAAAGTGTCCTTTTGAAGAAGAAAAAAAATTAACAAGAAAAGTTTAAAAAGTTGTCATAAAGAAAGTAAAATTGTACTTTCTTTTTTTGATATATAGAAAATGGATGTTCTTTCTGTTATAATGAAAATGGTGGTAAAATGAAATCTATTGGATCGTTTATAAAAAAGTATATTAATGTTTTTCTTGGAATTATCATTGTTCTTTTGTGTATTGGTATTTATTTTATAAGAAAAAATACGTATCTTGAATATACAAGTAATCTTTATTATATGAATACCTATATTCAGATTCGACTTTTTTCCAATCAAGAGCAAAAGGCTAAAGAGGCTTTAAAGGGTGTAGAAGAAATTTTTAAGGTTTATCATGATCTTTCTAATAAATATGAAAAAAAAGATAATAATCTTTATACGTTGAATGAAGGAAAACAAGATGATTTTTTGTTGGATTCGAGATTATATGACTTATTAGAATATGGAATACAGTGGTATGAAAAAAGTAATGGTCTTTTTAATATTAATATGGGATGTGTAACGGATATTTGGAAAAATTATCGCGAGAAAGAAAGTGGAGTTCCTACACAAGAAGAACTTTTTGCTTGCGATATTTCTATTGATAATATTAAATTATCGGATCATAAGTTAATGAATCAAGGACAAAATATTGATCTAGGGGGAATTAGTAAAGGATACACAACAAGTATCGCAGCCGATTATTTAAAAGAAAAAGGAATCACAAGATTTATTATCAATGCAGGAGGAAATGTTGTTGTAGGAGATCATTATAACCAAGGAAAATACCAAATTGGAATCGAAAACCCAAATTTAGATGGTAGTTTATTGACTGTTGTAAATGCTAATAATATAAGTGTTGTAACCAGTGGAAGTTATGAGAGATACTATGAGTATGATGGTGTTCGTTATCATCATTTAATTGATCCTAAAACACGTATGCCTGCGAATTATATGAAAGGGGTTACTGTATTAAGTAAAGACGCTAAAATGGCCGATGCTTTATCAACGATTCTTTTTCTTATGCCCATTGAAGAGGGTATGAAATATCTTGAAAAAATAGAGGGAGTCGAGGCCATTTGGTGTGGAATGGATGGAACTCTTTATCGTTCTAAGGGGTTTTTTCAATATGAATCCTAGTGATCGAAAAGTTATTTTGTTTTTTCTCCTTCTTTTTTTTATATTCCTTCTTCTTTTTTCTTTAAAAAAAGAACCTTCTAATAAAGAAGCTTTGGTATATTTTAAAAACGAACTGGTTTTAACGATTGATTTAAGTCAAAATGATTTTTATAAAACCAAAGGAACACAGGGCGATATTTTATTGGAAGTAAAAGACTTTCAAATACGGGTAGTGGAAGAGAACAGTCCTAAACATCTTTGTAGTAAACAAGGATTTATTGATAAGTCTTATGAAACGATCGTTTGTCTTCCTAATGAGGTTGTTATTAAGATTAAAGAAAAGAAGGGATCTAGTATTGATACGGTGGTGAAATAATGGAATTGCAAAAAATAACAAGATTATCTCTTTTTTTATCTTTAAGTGTTGTTTTAAATATTATAGAGGGGTATTTTCCTTTTTTTAATGGAACGATTCCTGGTTTAAAACTGGGACTTGCAAATAGTATTATTCTTTTTGTTCTTTACCAGTATTCCTTTCGGGATGCTTTTACACTCTCCCTTTTGCGTGTTTTTTTAGTAGGACTTTTAAGAACAGGACTTTTTAGTATTTCTTTCTTTTTAAGTTTAGGGGGAGCGATTTTAAGTATTTTCGGAATGTTTCTAGCTAAAAAAACTAAGTTATCTATTCTTGGTGTAAGTGTAATAGGTTCTATTTGTCATAGTTTTGGACAAGTTTTTATGGTTTTGCTTCTTTTAAAAAACGAAGCGATGATTTATTATGCCCCTTGGGTTCTTCTTTTTTCCATTCCAAGTGGAATTGTTATCGG